>JAGRHA010000463.1 GCA_020445205.1 Gammaproteobacteria bacterium | reverse complement strand
GTATCCAGAACCAGCGCGAACTGTTGACGGCGAGCACGCACACGCGGCTGCCGTCTGCCAGATTGCGTGGCATCCGGCGCGTGAATTTTTCGAAATAGAACGCCGAACCGGGCCGACCGAGCACGAGAGAGCCGATCGGCGTCACGTGTGGTTCGCCGTTCTCACCCACTGTCGCGATGGCGTAATGCAAGGACGAGCGAAAGGCGTCGCTGAACAGGTGGCGTATCTGGGGCCAGTTCTCGTGAAGATCCATGTTCACCTCGCTGTCGGGTTGTCGTGGGCGGCCGCGGTTGCCGTGGCGGACGTACCGTCGTGTTCGCAAGCGCTGCTGGCGTGCAGTGCGGAGCGCGTCGCTGTCAGGGCCGTCGCACGCGGCCGGCCGAGGCTCAACAGCGCCGACACATGGGCGGCTGCCGCCGTTGCAGCGATCCGCGCCTGTTCACATCACGCCCGCACCAGCCGCGGCACCCCATTTCGTCACCCTACAAGGTGCGGTCGGTGAAGTGTACCCACCGTACACGCGCAAGCCGTAATGTCGTGGGTGGAAAACCGGGACCATTGCACCGGCAACCGGGCCGTGCTGCGCAGCGTTGGTTCAGGCTCACCGGGCGACTTCGCTTCCCGCGCCTTGCCTGCTCCGCTGTGGGGGCCGCAACGCTGGTCGTGTGGGTCGCGGGGGAGCAGCTAGTTCAGCGGGAAACCAACCTGCACCAGAAACGCATCGAGCGCGGGTCCCCATTGCTTGTCGCCGCCCTGCGCCATGAGGACGTAGTGCCCTTCGTTACCATATGCCGGGTCGATGACGAGTGTGCCGGTTCCGCCACTGCGCGTGAATGCCTCGTACCACGAGCGCACGACGGCGGGGCCGAAGAAGGTGTCGTTCTCGACGTAGTACCACAGCACCGGGACCTTGATCGTCGCTGCGTAGCTGCCGATCGCTTCCGCCATGCGCTCCGGGTAGCAGGGAACGCCGACCGCGCTGCTCGAACGCCCGCTGCCACGCCCGCCCGAGAAATTCACGACAGCTTTTACGCCGGCCGGTGCGGCACTCGCGGCCGCCATCGATGCGATACCCCCGGCCGAATGCCCCAGCAGCAGGATGCGCGACGCGTCGACCGACGGCAGCTGCGAGGCGTAGCTGATGGCAGCGGCGATGTCTTCACTGGCGTTCAGGCTGCTGAGGTAGAACTCCGGGTCGCTGCAGCTCCCAATGCCGGCGCGGTATTCACCGCCCGTCGCACCGAACCCACGGCGGATCGGTACCAGTACGGCGAAACCGCGCGCGACCAGCGCATCGATCGGCACCGGCTTGAGCCAGTAACCCAGCTCCGCGCGCTTGGCGCGTGACGCCGGTGTGCCGTGATTGAGGATGGCGAGCGGAAAGGGGCCCGTGCCGGGTGGATAGACGACCGTCGCGGCAAGTTTTTCCGTCGTGCCGGCGATCGGAATGGCGATTGTCTGGTTCCGGTGTTCGACGGTCTGGCAGGCGTTGAGGCCGATCAGTGCGACAAGTGAGAAGGCGATGATTCTCAGGGACATTCCGGTGTCCTCCCGTGGCATTTCCGGTTCTTGGTGTGCGTCGAGGCATGCGGGCATGCGTGGCGACATCATAACCCTGTGCGGCGAGGTATGCCCGAGCGGTGCCCTGCGACTTGGGTCAGGGTTTCGCCGTTGCGCGCGCTGCCCGGGCTGCGGGCATTCATGCATGCAGCGCGAACGGCGGCATTGGTGCTGGCGGAGAGTGCAGAGACTACCGTTGTGGTGCCGCGTCGATGTCGCCGACGGGTCGCCGCCCGACGGTCATGACGCGGGTCGTCCTCGTCCGCGGTGACGATGATCGCGGCTGAAGGCGGTGTCCACAGCGAGCGCGCGGCGCGCGCGATGCGTCGGCCGGCAGGTGGTACGAGGCGGTGTTGCCAACAGCGTGTGATCATCGAACGTTACGCACAGAGTCGGGACGCCAGCTCTCGACTCCCACGATACACTTATTGCCGGTCGCATGGTCGATGCGAGGCCGTGGTCGCGGTCGGGCTCGCGGGTTGTCAGCAGCCTGCCGCCGCGACACGCGGTTCAACGAAATGGGCGCGTACCGGAGCGACGTGGTGTCGAGTTGCCGGGCGTGAGTTCCGCTGCGGGTTTCGGTGCCGCTGACCGGTTCAGACGCTCGATGATGTCGTCGATGCGCGGATGTTGCCGCGTGTCGAAATACCATGGCGATACCTCACCGGACCAGCGTTCGACGAAGAACACACCGATCTCGCCGACCGACGGTCGCGGCAATCCGCAACCGGGGCCGATGCGCAGACTGCTGGCGGTGGGTGGCTTGCCGTGCAGGGTCTCGATCGGGCCTTGCAACGACACCTCGTGCGGTGGCGTCAGGTCACTCTTCGAAAAAATACTCGGAATCGCGCGCACGCCGGCAACACCGGCGATGAAGATGGTCGAGTAACGCCCGGGGTGGTCGGGGTCGGGGATGTTCGTGCGGAACAGGCAGGCGGATGCCTCCGTGACGGAAATCGCGAGCGCCGATGCCATCAGCAGGCGTGCAAATCGGGGCAGGTGTTGTCGCGGGCTCTCGAACATTTCCAGGACATCTGCGCACATCGGCCGGACCTTGGCCTGGCGACAGTGTAGCGGACAGGCGGCTGCGCCGTGCTGCCTGCATACGGGGGTGTGCCGCAGGGCGGTCCCAGCGAACAGCCACTGCGCCCGTGTTCCGTCGCCCGGATCAGTCTGCCGTGGGGCCATGTAGCGGTGGGTTTGTTCGTTTAACCCCATTCGCCGTTCCCGATCGTATGCAGTGTCAGGTGAAGTCAATGTGACACTGGAGAGAACGATGAACACCATACGACGTTTGGGCTGGGTTTCGGCAGCGGCGCTGCTGGTCGTGGCATGCAATCAGGTCGTCGATGAGCGCGTCGAGGAGCTTTCGCGCAAGGCGCCACCGCGGCCACCCGCACCCGCGGCAGATGCCGCGTCACCGTCCTCGCAGGCCATGGCGAGGCTGCAGGATGGCGGCATGGCGAAATCACGTGTGATGTCCGAGGCGGCCGTCGTCGGTTTGGCCGCGTACCGGCTGCCGTCGGCGACGACCGACCGCGAGCGCTATGCGCCGATCGAGGCCAACGGGGTGCGTGCGGTGCCCAGCGAGCCCGTTTCCACGTTCAGCATCGATGTCGACACGGGTTCCTACGCCAACGTGCGGCGCATGCTCCACGAAGGACGGTTGCCGCCACACGACGCGGTACGTGTGGAAGAAATGATCAACTATTTCAGCTACAGCGACGCGGCGCCTGTGTCTCGCGACACGCCATTCCGCGTCAGTGCGGCGCTGGCGCCGACACCGTGGAACCCTGATACCCGCCTGTTGCGCATCGCGTTGAAGGCCTGGCAGCCGCAGGAGGCCGAGTTGCCGCCGAGCAACCTGGTGTTCCTGGTCGATGTATCGGGCTCGATGAACAGTGCGGACAAACTGCCGTTGCTCAAGCGCTCGATCAAACTGCTCACACGGCGCATGGATTCGGCCGACCGTGTCAGCATCGTGGTCTACGCGGGCGCGGCCGGTGTCGTACTGGAACCGACCGCGGGCGACCAACAGGCGACGATCGAGGCGGCACTCGATCAACTCAGTGCCGGCGGCTCGACGCACGGCAGTGCGGGAATACAGCTCGCTTATGCCAAGGCACGCGAGCGCTTCATCTCCGGCGGCATCAATCGCGTGATCCTCGCCACGGATGGCGACTTCAACGTCGGTACCGTCGACCAGCGCGCGCTGCTCGATCTCGTCGAACAGGAACGCGAAGCGGGTATCGCACTGACCACACTGGGTTTCGGCACGGGCAACTTCAACGAGGCGTTGATGGAGCAGTTGGCCGATCACGGCAACGGCAACTATGCCTACATCGACAATCTGCTCGAAGCACAGAAGGTGCTCGTCGAGCAGATCGGCGGTACGCTCATGACGGTGGCGAAAGACGTCAAGATCCAGGTCGAGTTCAACCCGGCGCGGATCACCGAGTATCGCCTTATCGGCTATGAGAATCGCGCGCTGCGGCGAGAGGATTTCAACAACGATCGCGTCGACGCCGGTGAACTCGGCGCCGGGCACAGCGTCGTCGCCCTGTACGAGGTGGCAATGACGGGCAGCAAGGGCGCGCGACTCGATCCGTTGCGTTACGTGACCGGCGAAAGCGCGACGGGGACAGATGCTCACCACGGTGAGCTGGCGTTCGTCCGCCTGCGTTACAAGGCTCCCGATGCAGATGCCAGTCAGTTGCTCACGGTGCCCGTGACGGATGCGCTGAATGTGGCCGACATCGAACGTGCCGACGATGATTTCCGCTTCGCCGCGGCGGTCGCGGCTTTCGGTCAGCATCTGTCCGGCGCCACCTACCTCGGGCGTTACGGTTACGATGACATCCTGGCGCTGGCACGCGGTGCGCGCGGTGCCGATGAACAGGGCTACCGGTCGGACTTCCTCCGCCTGGTACGTCTTGCGCAGAGCCTCGAAGCGCAGCCGCCGAGCGTCGGCCAGGGTGACAAGACGGATGATGTCGGAAACGGATGAGCAACTCATGACCCGGTACCGCGATGGCGACAGGGCAGCGTTCGACGCCCTGTATCGTCGCCATCGCGGACCCGTGTTCCGTTATGTACAGCGCCTGTCGACAGCGAGTCTGGATGCCGAGGCACTGTTTCAGGATGCCTGGTTCAACGTCATTCGATCGCGTGACAAATGGCGGCCCGATCAGGCGTTCCTGCCCTGGTTGTACCGTATTGCGCACAATCGTGTCGTCGACGAGCTGCGCCGCAACCGCCATCTCGACCTTGACCCGGAGCAGGCGACCGACGCCCTGCCGGCGACGATGCACGACCACGCGGTGACGCACTGGCTGCGCGACTGCGTCGAACGCCTGCTGCAACTGCTCGGCGCGCTGCCCGAAGTGCAGCGCAGTGCGTTCCTGCTGCACGAGGAAGCAGGCCTGAGCCTGGAGCAGATCGGTGAGGTGACGGGCAGCGGCCGAGAGACCGTGAAGAGCCGGCTGCGCTACGCTGTACGTCGCTTGCGTGCAGGGCTGGAGGGGTGTGATGACTGACGACGTGCGTGATACCAAGCTCTCCGCGCTCTACGGCCGCACGCCGCGTGACGAACCATCCGCAGTGAGCGATCGCGCGATCATCGCTGCGGCGCACGCAGCAGCGACGCGTCGCCAGCGCAATCGCTACGTACCGTGGGCACTCGCCGCGACACTCGTGCTCGGTGTCGGTATCGGCTGGCGGGTGATGTTGCAGGCCCCCGAGGTGCAGACACAAGGCGCATCGTCAGAGCGTGTCGAACGCGCCAGTCGCGCACCGGCGCCCGCTGCCGAAATGGCGGCTGACGCCGCGGCCGAGATGGCGCCGGCGAGTGAACCGCTGCAGGACAAGCGGCGTGAACGTGCGGTGCCACCGCCAGCGTCAGCACCGGCGCTGTCCGGCATGACCGGCGCGTTACCGGCGCCGGCCGCGATGGGCAAGGCCATGTCGTCGCCGGCACCAGCGCCAGCGCCAGCGTGTGAACGCTGGTGGCCCGAGCAGCGTGATGACAAGGCGGAATGGGAGCGTCTGCTCGCTGAGGCGCGCGCACGTGGTGACGAGAAAGCGGTCGAGTGTCTGCTGCGCGGCATGCGTGAGCGCTTCTGAGTTCACGGCACCGCGGTACCGATGCACGGGTCGCCGGTTAGTCGCGCGACCCCGGCAGCGGCCGATGACCCGCGTTCAATCGGCGAGTGCGGGATAGGCGAAATCGATCTGCGCCGGTGCGCGCACACCCGACGGCGGCGCAAAGTGCCGCAATGCCGACAGCACGTCGCGCGGGATCATGCCGACGCGTGAGGTCAGCAGGGTATCGTCGGCACCCTGACGTGCCAGGTAGACGACATAGGTGTGCCACAACGCCAGTGCACTGATGCCCTGCGGGTCTGCCAAACCGATGCTCTGAGCGGTTGCACGCAGCTGTTGATCGAGCTCGGCGACCGTCATCGACGTTGTCGCCGTTCCCGCGCCGCGCATCATCGCGTCGGCACGCCGCCATGCGCCCGTCGCCAATGGCAGCACGCGTGCATTCGCCCCCGGTACGCCGAGGCTTTGCCCGTCATGGTCGAAAAGTGACGGGTGGATCATCGGCAACTCGTAGGGTGAAACGCCGGACAGCAGCAGCGCGCTGTAGGCAGCGACGATGTCGTCACTGGCGGTTAGAAGGGTCTGGACCTCGGTGCCGCCGAGCTCGCGTGGCAGCACGGGCAATGTGCCGGCATTCGCCGGCGTGGGTGAGGCAAGCGTGGCGGCGGGTGGTGCGTAAGCGAGTCGCGCGTCGTCGGTCGTGGAGTGGCCGAGTGCTGCATTGGACTCACCCGTGACGATACGGACGCCGAGGTAGGGCGCCGCCTGGTGCGTTGCGGGCTTCTCACCCAGGTAGTCGACCAGCCAGGTGACGAACAGCGCGAGCAGCAGTGCGCCACCGAGTGCAATCAGACGGTCTCGTTCGTAGTCCGGGTAGATCGGTCGACGCGGAAGATGCGCGCGGTCGACGATCTGGATGGGCGGAAACTCGGCCTGGTTCTTGACCTGGATCTGGGCGACGCGTTCGCGGTTCGCCGCGAGCAGGCCCTCGAGACGCGAGAGGTTCTCCTCGTGCGTCTGGAACGTCTTGTAGCGATCGTTGAACTGCTGTGCGTCGGCCTGCTGTGCCGCCAGTTGTCGCTCCGTCACATCCAGTGAGACGCGCGCCGCGGCCACCGCCTGCGCCGCTTCGTCGGCGACCGTCGTGCGTGCGATCTTGAGCGCATCGTCGAGTTCGCGCTGGCGCGCGGCCAGTTGTCCGGGTAGGGTTTTGAGTGCCGGATCGCGGTCGAGGTATGCCTTGGTGTACTTGCTGCGCAACTCGGCCAGCACCGATTGCAGGCGCTGTACCTCGAGGCGCAGGAATGCGATCTGCTCCTTCAACTGATCGGGAATCACGGTCTCGCCGCGTGCAATGGCCTCGTCGACGGCCGCCTGCCGCGCCTGCGCTGCGATGAGCTGTTCGCGCGCCTTGTTCAGCGAGTTGTTGAGCCCGCGCAGCGACGCCAGCGACTTGTTCTCGCCGCGTTCCAGGCCGACGATGTCGTTCTCTTCACGGAATGTCCGCAGCTCGCTGCGAGCCTGTTCGATCCGTGTCTCCAGGCGCGCGCGTTCGCTTTCGAGTTCGTCTGTGGTGCGTCCCGTGGCGATACCGGTCTGCTCGGCACGAAACACCTCGTAGGCGTCGGCCCAGTCGTTGACGATCCGTTGCAGGGCCTGCGGGTCGTCACCTTCGGCGCGCAGTTCGAGCAGGTTGGTGTCGGCGACGGGTTGCGCCGTCAACATCGCGCGCAGTCCGTCGACGTCGACGTACAGCGGGTCCTGGTGCTCGGCAAGGGTCGCGGATAACCGGCCGAGCAGTCCATCGCTGAGCAGCAGACGGCCCTGGATCGCCACGTGTTCGACATCGGCGGCAGCGCTCTGCGCATCGACGGCCTTCGGCTGCACTGTGAGCACCTGCGCCGATGCGCGATAGAGAGGAGTGCGCGCATACACGATGGCCAAGCCGATCAATGCGCCCAGCAACAACACGGACAGAAACACCTTCCAGCGTCTGCCGCGGGCCTTGGCCGGCATCGCTGCATGCGGCCCGTTGCCCTGGATGAGTTCGATGCTCGGTAGCTGTTGCGACGGGTTCACGATTGGTGTTCCTGCGGTAGTCCGCCTGCCGCCCCTGCGGGTCATCGGGCATGGTCAGATCGGTGGAGAGCAGAGTTTAGCGCGGCGCGGGCGCGGGCGCTGTCACGGACGCGGGCGGCGCATGTCACGCGCGTGCAGGATAATCGAGACGCGGCAATTGTTTGATGTCAGTGGTGGGATATGTGACTCAAATCAAGGACGTTCGCCCGTCGCGTGCGGCCCGGGCGCGGTGTCCCGGCAGGCGGTGACGGCGGCCTGCAGGGCCTGCAGATCGGGCAGGGCCGCGATTGCCGTCGCATCGAGGCAGCAATGCAATGCCTCTCCGTCGATGCGGAACACGGCGGGAAGCGGGGTTGTGATTGCCGGGTAGCGGGCGGCGAATTCGTCGCGGTGCATGAAACGGCAGTCACATCCCAGTTGCTCGATGAAGCTGCGCCAGGTGCTGCGTTCGGAAAACACGCCATGCGTCAGGGCGCACAGATCGCACGCGTAGGTCTGCGGCGAGAACACCTTGTGCCCGATGTCGGCGAGCAGATTGAACAGGCCGCTGTCGGCGTTGTAGACGAACAGCAGCGCGCGTTCGGTCATTGCGCATGTGTCCGTCGCGCGAACTGCCGGTACATCTTGTAACCGAGCAACAGCCACGGTGTGCCATGCAGGAGCAGATCGAAAATATCGATCGGGCGCGAGAGTGTCCCGTCCGCCAGCATCTTCAGTTTTTCCCACACGTGTGGTTCGGGCAGAAAGGGGGCGAGGCCGAGCGTGAGCGCGGCGATGAGAAACAGCGACAGCGGTTGGTGATCGATCCAGTTCATCGGTACGGCTTCGGCAAGGAACGGGACGCTATTCTAACCGACGCCAGCGTCATGAACCGGCGTGCAGCGCCGGGAACCATGCCAGGTCGTCGACGTCGTCGATGTCGCGCAGTGGCGCCAGTTCGGCATGCCGCAGTCCCAGTCGGGCGATTCGCGCGCGCGTTGCGGCCAACAGGTGAGGGGTGCTCCAGGGCATGTCGTCGAAGAGTGCCGGGCATGGCCCGCGTGCACCGATCAAAACGTAGCCCCCATCGACGGCGGGGCCGATCACGATATCGCGCTCGTCCAGGGCGGCAAATGCCGCATCGATGAATGCTGCAGAGTATTCGGGGCAGTCGCTGCCGATGAGGACGACACGTTCGGCCCGTCGCAGGCCTTCACCGATGGCATGTTGCATACGCACCCCGAGGTCGCCGGGGCATTGCACGGCGCTCGCCAGACCGCGGTGTTCGAGGCGTGTGCGCAGGTCGTCTGCAATGGGGGTGCCGTCCACCCACACGGTCACGTC
>JAGRHA010000462.1 GCA_020445205.1 Gammaproteobacteria bacterium | reverse complement strand
GGGCGCTTGTTTCATCCGTTCGAGCAAGCAGACAGTTCGGCGACCCGGCGCTATGGTGGTACCGGCCTCGGATTGGCGATCACCTACGACCTGGTGCGCATGATGGGAGGCACGATCGACGTGACGAGTGAACTGGGCAAAGGCAGCGTGTTTACTGTCGATCTGCCGTTGAGCGAGGCTGTGCCGATGACGTCGCGTGATGTCACGGCCGTTGCCACCTCCGGCAAGCGTTTGTTGGGATTACGTGTATTGGTCGCGGAAGATGTTGAGGTCAACCGGGCGATCCTCGAAGACATGCTCCAGTATGAAGGTGCGATCACGTCATTCGCGTGCAATGGCGCAGAGGTCGTCGAGCAGGTAGATGAACACGGTGGCGATGCATTCGACGTGGTGCTCATGGATATCCAGATGCCGGTGATGGATGGTTACGAAGCTACCCGCCGCATCCGGGCGGTCGCGCCGCAGCTTCCGATCATCGGCCTGACGGCGCATGCCTTCGACGAGACACGCAAACAATGCATCGAAGCGGGTATGGTCGAGCACGTGTCCAAGCCCATCGATATCGATCGTCTCGTGCACGAAATCGGCGTGTACGGACCGGCGGTACACCCGCACACCGCGGCGCCGGAAGCGGAGGCGGTTGTCACGATGGACAAGAATCGGGGTGGCGAGGTGGTCGACTTGATCGAGTGGGCGGCACTGCGAGAACGCTTCGGCGGGCGTGACGATTTTATTGATAAGCTCGTTGCAGCAGGTATCGCGAGTACCGAAGGTGCCGATGTCGAGCTCGAACGGGCGGCAAGTGAAGGCGACAACGAAACCATGGCTTTCGTCGCTCACGCCGTTAAGGGCTTGGCCGGCAACCTCATGGCACCGACGTTGCGCGAACTCGCCGCGCAGGCGGAAACCGCGGCAAGGGGCGCGTTGCGCGAAGCGCCTGAACTGGCTCAGGATCTTGCGGCAAAGGTCGGACAGTTGTCGGAAGAACTCCGACGTCACCACGGTGATACCCACTAACCGGGGTCATGCTGTTGGCGGCGGTCATTGCCGCGACAGTGGAGACGGAAAGATGCGGGTGCGTACTTTCGCGGGGCCGCTCTGGGATGAGGGCTGCAAGGCCGCGGCCGTGTTGCCATTGCTGTCACCGGGGCGCGATTCAGGATCGTCGCGCACCGGCCGCTAGAATCCAAACCACTTGCTCTGGGCGAAACCGACGTCATCAACGTCCACTGGGACAACAGACAGCCGTGCACGCAAACGAAGGAAAACTTGTCACGGACCTCGAGGATGCGATTGTGCAGGTCCTGGTTGTCGATGATCAGGTCGATAACCTTCTGATCATCGAGGATATGCTGGCCTCGCTGTACCGTGTGCACACGGCGCGCGACGGCGACGAGGCGCTGGCGTTCCTGCGGACGAACGGTCGTGTGGATCTGATTCTGCTGGATGTCGTGATGCCCGGCATTGACGGCTTCGAGGTCTGTCGCCAGATCAAGACGACGCCGGACCTGGCCGATATTCCCGTGCTGTTTCTGACCAGCCTCGACAAGCCGCAGGACGAAGAACGTGGACTCGCCCTGGGTGCGGACGACTTCATCCACAAGCCATTCAATGCACCCGTGGTCCTGGCACGCGTGCGTAATCACCTGAAGTTGGCGTACGTGGGACGCGCCCTGCGGGATCAGAACGAGCAGTTGGCGCAGCAGGTTGAACAGCGCACACGCGAAATCCGCGCCCAGACCGAGCAGCTGGTACGCCACGAGCAGCGACTTGTCGCGGCGCAGGCGGCGACAATTGCGGCGTTCTGCTCGTTGGCCGAGGTGCGCGACAACGAAACCGGCAATCACATCCGGCGCACGCAGAACTATGTCCGCGCGCTGGCCGAGCGGCTGCGTGATCATCCGCGATTCCGCGCGCATCTGACGGATGATGCGATCGATCTGCTGTTCCGCTCGGCGCCGCTGCACGATGTCGGCAAGGTCGCCATTCCCGATGCCATCCTGCTCAAGCCGGGCAAACTCGATGCGGACGAGTGGGAGATCATGCAACGTCATTGCGAGTACGGCAGATTGGCGATCATGCAGGCCGAAGAGGAGCTGGGCGCGGATCAGTGGTCGTTTCTGCGCTACGCGCGCGAGATCGCGTACTGCCATCACGAAAAATGGGATGGCAGCGGTTATCCACAAGGTCTGTCGGGCGATGCGATACCCGTGTCGGCGCGGCTCATGGCCGTCGCGGACGTGTACGACGCGCTGATCTCGAAGCGTGTTTACAAGCCGGCCTTCTCGCACGAGAAGGCGTGCGCGATCATCGCCGAAGGTAGGGGTACCCACTTCGACCCCGATATTGCCGATGCGATGCTGTCATCGGCGTCGATGTTCAATGACATCGCGCTGCGCTACCGCGACGAAGAGAATACGCACTAGCCGCAAACGAAAAACCCCGGCACCGGGCCGGGGTCTTGCAGGCCGCGACAGTCCGACGCTGGGGTCGGAACGACGCGAGCGATACGCTTCTTACTGCGTGTCGATCTGCTTCATCAGCGCAAAGCTTTTCACGAACGGGCCCGCCATGCGCGGGTCCTTGATCATGGCTTTGAAGTCGCCGGACTTGAACTTGAGCTTGCCCATTGCGAACGCGGTACCCAGGCCGGTCATGCCGATGCCTTCGGAAGCCCACTTGATCCAGTTGTCGCGGTCGGCGCGCATGTCCCAATCGGGCTTGGTGCCGTCATAGTCGCCAGCGCGCACGCATTCGCCGTTCTCGACGACGAACACGCCACGCGGGGTGTCTTCATCTTTGAATCCGCAGGTGATCACGGAATTGAATCCGATGTCTGCGAGTTTGCCTTTCACTTCCGGATCGGCGTTCCATGCGTCTTTCAGGCTATTCATCCAGTCCGCGGAAAAAAGCTTTGCCATTCTAGATACCTCCAAAGGCTTGTTTTGCACAGCGATTCGATAGGGGCCCCGGCTACGGATGACCGTCGCGGTCGGTCGGATGGCATCGCATTCATCCAACCGCCGGGTCGGATGCGAGGTCGGGCCGGTGCGGCCGATGGGCCCCGTCGGGTGTCTCCCCGCATGTCGGGAAGGCGCGGCAATCTAACCACAGGCATTCGGCGCGGTGTCTTCAAAGCTGCTTATAAGTTGCTGCCCAGGAATTTATTTGCAATTTGTTTTGAGCTGCGTTCTTTCGGTGTCCGCTGTCCCAGCGGGCTATAATGCCGCCCTTTATCCGCCGCAGTTGAAGCCCATGTCCCGCGATTGTACCGACCAGCTCAAGTCCCTGATGGCCCAACGAATTCTGGTCATGGATGGTGCCTACGGCACGATGATCCAACGCTACAGGCTCGACGAGGCGGCGTACCGCGGCGAGCGCTTTGCCGACTGGCCAAGCGATCTCAAAGGCAACAACGACCTGCTGTCGCTGACCCGGCCCGACGTTATCGCCGAGATCCACGAGCAATACCTCGCTGCCGGCGCGGACATCATCGAGACCAACACCTTCAGCGCGACGACGATTGCGATGGCCGACTACGGCATGGAGTCGCTGGCCTACGAGCTCAACGTCGCGTCGGCGAAGTTGGCGCGCGCGTGCGCAGAAAAATATGCCACGCCCGACAAGCCGCGCTTCGTCGCGGGTTCGATCGGCCCGACCAACCGCACGGCATCGATCTCGCCCGAAGTCAACGATCCGGGAGCACGCAATGTCACCTTCGTCGCGCTGGTCGAGGCCTATGCCGAGGCCACGCGTGGCCTGATCGACGGCGGTGTCGACCTATTGCTCATCGAGACCATCTTCGACACGCTCAACGCCAAGGCCGCCGTGTTCGCTGCCGAACAGGTGTTCGACGAGAAAGGCTTCAAACTGCCGATCATCCTGTCGGGTACGATCACGGACCAGTCCGGTCGTACGCTGTCCGGGCAGACCACGGAAGCGTTCTATAACAGCCTGCGCCATGCCAAGCCGCTGGCGATGAGCCTGAACTGCGCACTGGGGCCGGACCTGTTGCGCCAGTACGTCGAGGAGATGTCGCGCATCTGCGAGACCTATGTCGCGACCTATCCGAACGCCGGCCTGCCCAACGAGTTCGGCGAGTATGATCTCACCCCCGAGGACATGGGACGCCACATCGGTGAGTGGGCCGATGCCGGCTTCCTCAACCTGGTCGGCGGCTGCTGCGGCAACACGCCACCGCATATCGCCGCGATCGCGAAAGCCGTTGAGGGCAAGACACCGCGCGTCGTACCGGTGATCCCCGTCGCGTGCCGTCTGTCCGGGCTCGAGCCGCTGAACATCGACAAGGCGCTGAATTTCGTCAACGTCGGCGAGCGTGCCAACGTGACAGGCTCGGCCAAGTTCAAACGCCTGGTACTCGAAGGTGACTACGAAACGGCGCTCGATATCTGCCGTGAACAGGTCGAAAACGGCGCGCAGATCGTCGACGTGAACATGGACGAGGGCATGCTCGACGGCGTCGCCGCAATGCGCCGCTTTCTCAATCTGTGCGCGGGTGAACCGGACATCGCCAAGGTGCCGGTGATGATCGATTCGTCGAAGTGGGAGATTATCGAGGCCGGCCTGCAGTGCGTGCAGGGCAAGCCGATCGTCAATTCGATCTCGCTCAAAGAGGGCGAGGCGAAGTTTCGTGAGCAGGCAACCCTATGCCGTCGCTATGGTGCTGCTGTGATCGTCATGGCCTTCGACGAGGTCGGCCAGGCAGACACCCAGGCGCGTAAGGTCGAGATCTGTACGCGCGCCTATCGCATGCTGGTCGACGACATCGGCTTCCCGCCCGAAGACATCATCTTCGACCCCAACATCTTCGCCGTTGCGACCGGTATCGAGGAACACAACAACTACGGTGTCGACTTCATCGAAGCGACGCGCGAGATCAAACGCACGCTGCCGCATGCGTTGATCTCGGGCGGTGTGTCGAACGTTTCGTTCTCGTTCCGCGGCAACAATCCGGTGCGCGAGGCGATCCATGCCGTATTCCTGTATCACGCCATCCAGGCCGGCATGGACATGGGTATCGTCAACGCCGGTCAGCTGGCGGTGTATGACGACCTGCCCGAGGAGCTGCGCAACGCAGTCGAAGACGTGGTCCTCAACAAGGACGCCGAGGCCGGCGAGCGCCTGGTCGAAATTGCGCCGAAGTATGCGGGGCAGGCGCACGCGGAGAAGGCCGAAGACAAAGCCTGGCGCAGCTGGCCCGTGAACAAGCGCCTCGAGCACGCGCTGGTCAAAGGCATCACGGAGCACATCGAGCAGGATACGGAAGAGGCGCGGCAGCAAGCCGCGCGTCCGCTGCATGTGATCGAGGGCCCGCTCATGGATGGCATGAACGTGGTCGGCGATCTGTTCGGCGAAGGCAAGATGTTCCTGCCACAGGTGGTGAAGTCGGCGCGTGTGATGAAGAAGGCAGTCGCCTATCTCGAACCGTATCTCGAAGCCGAGAAGCAGGAAATGATCGCTGCCGGTGGCGAGCTCAAGAGCAACGGCAGGATCCTCATGGCGACGGTCAAGGGCGATGTGCACGACATTGGCAAGAACATCGTCGGCGTCGTGCTGCAATGTAACAACTACGAGGTGTTCGACATCGGCGTCATGGTGCCGGCCGACACCATTCTCAACAAGGCCAAGGAGCTGAAGGTCGATATCATCGGCCTGTCGGGCCTGATCACGCCGTCACTCGACGAGATGGTGCACATCGCCAAGGAGATGACGCGCCAGGGCTTCACCCTTCCGCTCATGATCGGCGGTGCGACGACCTCGAAGGCACATACCGCGGTCAAGATCGAACCCGAGTACGCGCATGGTGCCGTTTATGTTGCGGATGCCTCGCGTGCGGTCGGCGTCGCCAGTGCCCTGTTGTCGGACGAGCACAAGCCGAAGTTCCTCGCCGAGCTGCGTGCCGATTACGACGAAGTGCGTGCGCGTCGCGCGGCGAAGAACGAGGCGGCCAACCTGATCCCGATCGCGCAGGCGCGTGCCAACGCCACGCCGGTCGACTGGTCGGCCGCGGCGATCGTCGAACCCACGCGGCCCGGCGTCACCGTGCTCGATGACATCGACCTCGCACAGATCATCCCGTACATCGATTGGACCTTCTTCTTCCACGCCTGGCAGCTCAAGGGGCGCTATCCGAAGATCCTCGATGACGCCGACAAGGGCGAGGAAGCGCGCAAGCTGTTTGCCGATGCGCAGGCAATGCTCCAGCAGATCGCCGACGAGCAGTGGCTGCGTGCTGCCGCGGTGGTCGGTCTGTTCGCAGCCAACGCCGTGGACGACGATATCGAGGTCTATGGTGACGCCACGCGTGGTGATGTCAGGGCCACGCTGCACAACCTGCGCAAGCAGGGCAAGCAGCCCGCCGGCCACTACAACGAGTCGCTGGCCGACTTCATTGCACCCAAGGACAGCGGTCGCGTCGACTACATCGGTGGCTTCGCGGTCACTGCGGGCCTCGGTATCGATGAAAAGCTCAAGGCATTCGAGGCCGACCACGACGACTATCACGCGATCATGCTCAAGGCACTTGCCGATCGCCTCGCCGAGGCGGCCACTGAGTGGTTGCACGAGAAGGTGCGTAAGGAGCTGTGGGGCTATGCGGACAACGAAACGCTGAGTAACGAGCAACTCATTGCCGAGCAATACCGTGGCATCCGTCCTGCCATGGGTTACCCCGCGTCACCCGATCACACCGAGAAAGACCTGCTGTGGCAGCTGCTCAATGTTGAGGCCAACACCGGCATCTGGCTGACTGAATCGAAGGCCATGGTGCCGACGGCATCGGTGAGCGGTCTGTACTTCGCGCATCCGCAGGCACGCTACTTCGCCGTCGGCAAGATCAATCGTGATCAGGTCGAGGACTATGCTGTGCGCAAGGGAATGACGTTGGCCGAGGCCGAGAAGTGGCTGGGGCCGAATCTGGCGTATACGCCGGCCGACTGATTCAGCGTTTGTCGTCGGGGTGGGTGGCCGACAGAATGCCGCTTAGCCGCGTCGTCCCGATCACGTGCAGCACCACGCCGCAGCCGATGAAGAACACCACTGATGCCATCAGCGACGCCCGTATCGGATCGGCGGGCTGGTCGCTCTGGTACACGAAGGCACCCACGGCGCAGGCGATGGCGAGTGCATAACTCAGGTACGCGAACACCATGACGACCTTCTGGCTGCGGTGACGCTGATGGCTGGAGGGCGTGGGCTGCATGCGCGTAGTCGTCACTCGGTGGTCGTAGAAGCGGCCGGGGAACCGGTCCGGGGTTGAGCGCCACCTTACGCGATCGTCTGCAAACCGACTTGAGCTGTATCAAGCCGGGCCGGATGCTGCAGCGCGGCCGTCTTGCACCACGCTGCCCATGGGGCGATGCTCAGTTGGACAGGGGTGGCAGACGCCCTCTGGCCACTCCGCGAAACGGCCACACACAAGCACGCGTTGCTCGTGCTGCCTGTGGCGAGGAGGCGCAGCATGGTTCCCATCACCTACCAGGTCGTCGGTGAAGAAGACTACGCACTGAAGATCACCGTCGGCGCCGATGGCGAATTCAGCGTCGAGAACGGTACTTACACCACTGAACCGCCGCGCAAGGGGCATCTCGACCGCTTTGGCCAGCAGGTGTTGCTCGACGCGATCCGCGAGCTCGGCATTCCGCGCGCACATGAGATGCCCGAGGGTGTGACGGCGTTCGAGGCACACCTGAGCGTGGGTGCACCCGGCGAAGAGGTCGAGTACGCGTTCTGGGAAGGGGCGCTCGCCGAAGACGCGCCGCTGAATCGCTTGGTGCGGTTGCTCGAGATGCTGTAGACGATGCAGGCCGTGCCCTGAGGTGATGCGCGCAAGGGCCGTGCATGCGGTTGGCCTTGCTGGCAGCGGTGCACGCCCCACCTATCTCACCCAAAGTTCGCTGTTCCCCGGCCCCGCCGTTGATCGCAGCCTGCAAGCGTGCCGATGACGCTGCGTTGCCGCGAACCTTCTGTTGTGCCGTCGAGCCGGTGCGGCGTCGCGCTGGGCGACGACCGTGGTCGATGTCGATTCGGCGGCGGCACACCGAATGCCCCCAGCTCCCGCTGTCATGGCCCGCAACACGGTAGTTCGCGCC
>JAGRHA010000461.1 GCA_020445205.1 Gammaproteobacteria bacterium | reverse complement strand
GCGCACGCGTGAGCCTGCGTCACAACGGTGACATCATCCACGGCCAGCTGGTGCGGATTCGCGCCGACCTCGCCGATGACTCACGCCTCGCCGGTCTGATCGCCGAGATTCCTGTCGACGACGCGACACGTACGCAGCTGTTGCTGGGCAGTTACGTCGAAGCCAGTATCGATGCCGGATTCATCGATGGCGCGATCGCCGTACCGCGACGTGCCGTCGGCGACAACGCGCGCGTCTGGGTCGTCGATGCCGATGACATGTTGCAGATACGCCAGGCCGACGTGTTGTGGGAATCGGCACAGCAGCTGCTGCTCTCACCCAGCACCCTGCAGGCGGGCGACCGCATTGTCGTGAGCCGTGTCAGCGGGCTGGTGCCCGGGGCGAACGTGCGCTGGCGAGAGGTCGACACCGACACCGGACGCCCGCTTGAGGACAGCGCAACACCCGCGCCCGGCAATGGCTGAACGACGCCAACGTTTCGGTCTGGTCGCATGGATGGCGGGCAACCATGTCGCAGCCAACCTGTTGATGTTGGCCATGGTGCTCGGCGGCCTGCTCGGCTTCAGTGACATCCGTCAGGAGATCACGCCGGACTTCTCGCTCGAATCGATCAGCGTATCGGTCGCCTACCCCGGTGCGAGCCCCGAGGAGGTCGAGGAAGGGATCGTCCTGGCGATCGAGAAGGAAATCACCGGCATGGACGGCATCCGCAGCATCACCTCATCGGCCAACGAGGGCTCGGGCAACGTGTCGGCGGAGCTGACCAACGACGCCGACCCCAACGAGGTGCTGCAGAACATCCGCAGTGCCGTTGCCCGTATCACGTCGTTTCCCGACGATGCCGAACCGCCACGCGTCGAACGCCGCACGCACGGTTTCTACGTCATCAGTATTGCTGTCGCCAGCGACCTGCCCGCCGATGACCTGTTCGCGTTGAGCGAACGCATCCGGCGGCAATTGCTGCTCATGCCGGGCGTCTCCGAGATCAATGTACGCGGTGTGCTGAGCCCGCAGATCGACATCCTCGTATCCAACGAACGGCTGCGCTCACTCGACCTGACGCTGTCCGATATCGCCGCTGCCGTGCGCGGTGCCGCACGTGACGTACCGGCCGGCAGCATCGACACCGCCGACGGCGAGATCCTGTTGCGTACCGAAGGCCGCCGCACGCGTGCACAGGAGTTTGCCGACATCCCGGTCAAGGTCACGGCCGATGGTACGCAGCTGCGCCTGGGTGATGTCGCGACGCTGCGTGACGGCTTCGTCGACCGTTTCCGGGTGTTCGAATTCAACGGCAAACCCGGCCTGCGCCTCGATGTCTACCAAACCGAGAACCAACGCCCGGTCGAACTCGCCGATCGCGTGCGCGCACTGGTCGACGAGCTCAACACGGAACTCCCCGATTCGGTCGTCGTCAGCGTGCACAACGATCGTTCACAACGCTACGCCGAGCGCAGCGAGATCCTGCTCAAGAACGGCATACTCGGGCTGTTGCTCGTCGTCGTCGCGCTGGGGATCTTTCTGAATACCCGCCTCGCGTTCTGGGTCGCCGTTTCAATCCCGGTGGTCTTCATCGGTTCGTTCGTCGTGCTGCCTGAGATCGACGTGACCCTGAACATGATTTCGATGTTCGCGTTCATCCTCACGCTCGGCATCGTCGTCGACGACGCGATCATCGTCGGTGAGAACATCTATGCCAAACAGCAGGGCGGCATGCCCGTCGCTCAAGCGGTGCGCGAAGGTGCGACCGAGATGGTGGTACCCGTGCTTTATGCCGTGGGGACCAACCTGATCGCGTTCCTGCCGCTGCTGTTCGTGCCCGGCACGACCGGCCAGTTCCTGCGTGATCTGCCCGTGGTTGCCAGCGTCGTGTTCCTGGTCTCGCTGTTCGAGGCGCTGTTCATCCTGCCGTCGCATCTCAATGCCGAGCCGCGGCATGACGCATGGCATGACTTCATCGCCCGCTTCCGCCGCACGCGGCGTTTTCATGATGGCCTGGTCGCCGGGCTCGACCGCCTGCGCGACGGCCCGTATCTGCGCGTGCTGCGGCTCGCGGTGCGCGAGCGCTACCTGACCCTGCTACTGTTCACCGGCCTCATGGTGTTGGTCGCAGTGTGGTACACCTCGGGTCGCATCGACCTCACCTGGAACCCGGAGATCCCGGGCAACCGCGTCGATGCCGAAATCACGATGCCGGTCGATGCATCGGTCAAAGAGACACTGGATGTGGTGCGCCGCGTCGAAGCCGCAGCGCTGCGCGCGGTCGAGCGCATCGGCAGTCGCGACAAACATGTCGAGAGCTGGTTCACGCATGCTTACGCCGGCGACGGCGACGTCAACGTGAACCTGGTACCCGACGAACAACGGCCATTCACGCAGGAGCAGTTCACCCGCGTATGGCGGGAAGAGATCGGTGACCTGCCCGAGGTCAAGTCGCTGTTCTTCGAGTATCTCGTCGGCCCAGGTGGCAGTGGCGGCCTGCGCCTCGACCTCTCGCACGTATCGACGGAGATACTGGAAACGGCGGCACGCGAACTCGGCCAACGCCTCGACGAGTTCGCCGGCCTCGTCGACATCAGCGACGGCATTGCCGAAGGGAAACGCCAGATCGGCTTCACGCTGTCGCCGCAAGGACGTGCGGCCGGCCTCACCGAGGCCTCGCTGGGGCGCCAGGTGCGTGATGCGTTCTATGGCGCCGAGGCACTGCGCCTGTTGCGTGACGGCTACGAGCTCAAAGTCATGGTGCGCCTGCCACCGGAACAACGCCTGTCGGTACAGGACATCAGCAGCCTGGTGCTGCGCGGGCGCAACGGCAGTGAGATCGCTCTCGCTGATGCCGCCAGTTTCCACGAGGGTCACGCCTACAGCAGCATCACGCGCGAAGACGGCAAACGCACGCTCACCGTCAGCGCGAGCTTCGACAAGCGTCAAGCCAACACGCGCCGTATCCGCGCCACGCTCGAGAGCGAGGTGCTGCCCGAACTGGTCGCCCGCTATCCCGGGCTGGCATGGAAATTCAGTGGCGGCCGCCGCGACCGCAACGAAGCACTGAACGGCATCCTGCGCGGGCTGTTGTGGGCGAGCCTGGCGATATTCGCCCTCACCGCGGCGCTGTTCCGCAGCTATGCACAGGCGACGATCGTGATGCTGACAATCCCCTATTCGGTGGCGGCGGCCGTCGCCGGCCACGTGTTGATGGGCTTCGACCTCAGCTCGGTGAGCGTGTTTGGCATGATCGCACTCGGCGGCCTCGTGGTTAACGGTGCCCTGGTGCTGACACTGCGATACAACGAACTCGCTGAACAGGGCATCCAGCACGCCCTGTTCGAGGCGTCACGCGGTCGATTCCGACCCATCGTACTGACGTCGCTGACCACCACGGTCGGCCTCGTACCGATGCTGTTCGAGACTTCGACCCAGGCGCTCTACCTCGTGCCCATGGCGATCGCGCTGAGTTTCGGTACGGTCGCGTCGACGTTCGTCGTGCTGCTGCTGATCCCAGCGCTGCACGAGATCTGGAACGACCTTCTGCGCTTGTTTGGATGGCATCCACCGCATGGCGCACCACCTGCGGACCGGGGCGCACTCCCACACAAGCCGGATTAAGACCTGCGTTGCGGCAGCAAGCGGTTCAGCCGGGGCGCGAGCAGAGACGTCCGGTGGGCCCCAACCCATGACGCGCGACGTTCAGATGCGCTCAGGGATCCCGTCACCGCATGGCGGTGTGTGAATGGCTCATGGCGGGTCGTGGCTGGTCCTGCCGCCTAACGCTGGCTGCCGCCGGCTTCGCCTTTTGCCGGCAGGCGCAGGCGCTCCAGCGTTTCCGCGAGCAACTTGCCCAGGGTCTGATACGTCTTGATCTGGGCACGCTGATATGACGTATCCGGGGCGAGATCGGCCAACGACAGGCGAGCCTCGAAATACGCCATATCCGCCTCGACTGACGGCACATCGACACGTTTTCCGATCGCCGCTTTCTGCTGTGCACCCATGCAGGCGATATTAGCAACATCGCGGCAATCAGCTGCAGCCAAAAAAAATTCCTAATCGTCGGCTCAGACAATGATCCGAATGAAAATTTCTACACCTAATCCTCGAAATTGTG
>JAGRHA010000460.1 GCA_020445205.1 Gammaproteobacteria bacterium | reverse complement strand
GAGGCGCAGGTCGGCGACACGGTCAAGATCCACCTGACCAACCTCGAGCGTGCGGAAGACGAGGTCCACGGCTTCGCGATGTACGGCCAGAACGTCCAGCTCTCGATCGAGCCGGGCAAGACGGCATCGACGACCTTCGTCGCCGACCAGGAAGGCGTGTTCCCCTACTACTGCACCGAGTTCTGCTCGGCGCTGCACCTGGAGATGCAGGGTTACCTGCTGGTCCAGCCCAAGGGCTACCAGGCCAAGGCCGGTGGCATGCAGGAAGGCGTCTCCTACACCAAGGCCGACTACGACAAGCAGGTCAAGACCAACGTCGAGACCCAGGGCGTAATCGACCAGGTGGTTGCCTACATCACCAGCCACAACTATCAGGACTTCCCGACCGTGGTCGGCCTGGTGGAAGATGCGACCGACCAGCTCGGCTTCGCCAAAGGCGCCAAGGAGAAAGCCGAGGCTGCCGCAGGCAAAGAGGATTGGCAGAACGCCATGTTGTGGGCCAACCAATGGTGGCAATATCAGGTCAAGGCGGCCGACCTCGGTCTGCGCGCCAAGACCTTCCTGGAACAAAATGGTGCGAAAAAGATCAAGTGATCCGATTCCCATCTGAGTGAAGGATAACCGGGGGGCATATTGCCCCCCGGTGTGTTTTGCGAAACGACAATTCCCTGAGTCTGTATGAGGTTTTTTATATGAAGAGCAAATTCATCTCTGCCGCCCTGCTGGCATCGACCCTGGCTTTCGGCGCTGGCAACGCCATGGCGCTCGACGGCGCCGCGTTGTACCAGACCAAGACCTGCTTCTCGTGCCACGGCAAAGACGCCAAGACGCCGATCCTGCCCGTGTACCCGAAACTGGCTGGCCAGAACGCGGCATACGCTGCCCAGCAGATGAAAGACATCAAGAGCGGCGCCCGCTCGAACGGCATGACCGCAGCGATGAAGGGTGTGATGCACCTCGTCTCCGACGAAGAGATCGACGCCATCGCACAGTGGCTGTCGTCGCTCTGACCTGAGCACGGCCGCCGCCCGCAACGGGCGGCGGCTTGACTGCAATCAAGGCGGCCGCTTCAGCCGGGTCTAATATTCAACCCACATGCACCGACATTCATTCCGGCGCAACGAACGATCTTCGAGGAGTCCAGGTCCATGAAACCATCTTTCACCAAACATTCGCTGCTCGCAGCTGCCGTGGCTGCGCTGATTTCCGTTCCGGCCTTCGCGTGGAACGAGGGGGGCGGAGAACAGGATGAGGCGCTGCACCTGACGCCAGACCCCGAGAACGGTATCGATATCTACGAGGTGTGCTCCGCATGCCACCTGCCGGAAGGCTGGGGCCTGCCCGACGGTACCTTCCCGCAGCTCGCGGGCCAGCACCGTGGCGTGCTGATCAAACAGCTCGCCGACATCCGCGCGCTGAACCGCGACAATCCGACCATGTACCCGTTCGCGCTGCCCGAGTCGATCGGCGACGCGCAGGCTCTTGCCGACGTCGTCGCCTACATCGAAAAACTGCCGATGAACCCCGAGCCCGGCCGCGGCCCCTGGGCTGAAGGCACAGCCGAGTTCGAAAAGGGCAAGAAGCTGTACGCCGACAACTGCGTGAAATGCCACGGCGAGACCGGCATGGGCGACAAGGAAAAGTTCTATCCGCGCATCAACGGCCAGCACTACAACTACATGCTGCGCCAGTTCGAGTGGATCCGCGACGGCAAGCGCCGCAATGCCAACCCCGACATGGTCGCGCAGATCAAGGGCTTCAGCGACGATGATATGAAGCACGTCATCAGCTACGTCAGCCACGTCCCGGTACCCGCCGACCAGCTGGCACCGTCGGCTGACTGGCAGAACCCAGACTTCAAGTAAGTCGCCGCTGAGCGAATGTGGCCGGCCACCAGGCCGGCCCGTTCCCGCCCCCTTTCTCCGTTCATGATGCTGGAAGTACAACGATGAACTCGCCGATTCGGATCCGTCAGAATCTCCCTGTCATGGCGCTGGCCATCGTGGCGGTAGCCCTGCTCGCGGCCATTTATTTCGCCCCGACCTGGTGGGTGGCACTGAAGGCCCCCAACTATCCACCCGAAGCATTCCCCGACGGCGTGCGCATCCACTTCCATATGAACGGCGTGTTCAATGGCTGCCGCAAGATCGAAAGTACCGAGATCCAAGAGGAACAGGCGCTCGACTGCGTGCACGAAATGGACACCATCAA
Organism: Gammaproteobacteria bacterium; assembly: GCA_020445205.1. GTDB lineage: Bacteria > Pseudomonadota > Gammaproteobacteria > Chromatiales > Chromatiaceae > Thiosocius. The sequence goes on along the minus strand of JAGRHA010000460.1, from coordinate 12,328 downwards.
CCACTACGTCGGCATGTACCCGATCGCCGCGGGTGGTGTCATCGAACGTGCCTTCTCACCCTTTCTGGTGTCGATGCTCGGCGTGATGATCGTTGGCTTCGCCTGCTCGAAGCGGCCGCTGCGGCTCGGCATCATGGGGTTGGGTTTTGCGTTCATCGTCGGCTGGATGTGGTTGACCTTCTTCAGTAATGGCGGTCTCCACTATCAGAACGCCGGCTACGTCGAGGCCATGGTCACCTCGATGGACCAGGAGGCCGGCACCGAGGAGGCCGAGCCGGAGCCGTCGGGCATCATTGCCCGCCTCAAGGCCGAGATGGCCGCTGTCGAAGCGCGCGAAAAAGGCGTCGACACGACTGCCGAGCAGGAATCGGCAGAATCCACGGCAGCAACCAAGGACAGTTATATCAACAGCCTGCGCGTCACATACCAGAAGGACCGTGAACGCCGCGGCAGCAATGAAGTCCCCGAGTGGGACGGTAGCGGCCACCAGTTGATGCTGTGGCACTACGAGAAGAGTCTCGGCCGCTATTTCAACAACCCTGCCGAGATCGACCCGCTGGTCAGTGCCATGGGTGCCGCATTCTATGTCGTGTTCTTCGGCATCATCGCTGCGATGCTCGTACTGCTGCTCGGCGCGCTGGTCGGCAAGGGTCCTTTGTTCTGGCTGCTCGCCTTCGTACCCGCACTGCTGCCGGTGTTCTTCATCATCGATTACTCGGCCTGGCTGTGGTGGTACGGCCACCGCCTCAACGATATGGGCGCGTTTTCGGTCAAACCCTTCATGCCGACCGTATTCGGTGATGGCAAGGTGGCGCAGTTCTCGACCCACTCCTATCCCTATTGGGGCTTCGGCATGATGCTGGCGCTGAGCGTCGTGATCGGACTCATGATGATCCTGCGTCGCAAGCAATTGAACCGTACGGCTGGCAGCTGAGAAGTCCACTGATGCGACCGCACCCCGCGCACCGGATTCTGTTGCTGATTGGCGGCCTGATCCTGAACACGGGTGCGGTGCTCGCAGCACAACTGCCATCGCTGCAGGAACTCGTCGACGCCGCAGAACCGCACACCACCTTGTCGCTGCCCGCGGGCACCTACGCGGGACCTGTGGTCATCGACAAACCCATCGATATCGATGGTCGCGGCGAAGTGACCATTGATGCCGGCGGCAAGGGCAGCGTCGTGGTCCTCGATACCGACGGTGCCACGCTGCGCAATCTGCGTCTGATCAACTCCGGCAATTCGCACAACGACATCGACGCCGGCGTACAAGTGCGCGGCAACTTCAACGTCATCAAGGACAACGAGATCGATGACTGTCTGTTCGGTATCGACCTGCAGCAGTCCGAGAACAACATCGTGCGCCGCAACCACATTCGCTCGAAGGCTGTCGAACTCGGCATCCGTGGCGATGCCATACGACTGTGGTACAGCTTCCACAACAAGATCGAAGAAAACACCGCCATCGACTCACGCGACATCGTCGTCTGGTATTCGCGCGACAACGTCATTCGCGGCAACAAGGCCTCACGCGGCCGCTACTCGCTGCACTTCATGTACTCGCAGTACAACCTGGTAGAAGGCAACGACTTTCGCGGCAACTCGGTCGGCATCTTCCTCATGTACAGCGACAGCGTGATCGTGCGCAACAATCACATCTCGCACGCCGTCGGTGCGGCCGGTGTCGGCATCGGCTTCAAGGAGACCAGCGACGTCGAGATCGCCGACAACGAGATCCTCTACTGCGCGACGGGCATGCACCTCGACGTCTCGCCTTTCCAGCCTGAGACGACGAACCGCATCCGCGGCAACCTGATCGCTTACAACGGCATCGGTATCCAGTTCCTCAACGACTGGACCGGCAACCTGTTCGAAGACAACCTGCTCAAAGGCAATCTCACCCAGGTCGCCGTACTCGGTGGCAAGACCGCGAAGCGCAACGAATGGCGCGGCAACCATTGGGATGACTATGCCGGCTTCGACCGCGACGACGACGGTATCGGTGACACCCCGTTCGAGCAGTATGCCTACGCCGACCGCATCTGGATGGATGTTCCCCCGGCGCGTTTCTTCAAGGGCACACCGATGCTCGAAGTCCTCGATTTCCTCGAGCGCCTCGCGCCGTTCACGTCGCCCGAGTTGTTGCTGCGCGACGATCGCCCTCTGGTGACGGCCGAGTTTCGGCCGCAGGAACGCAGCACGCTGCCGGCAGCGGATACCGAGACCGAGCGGGCGCCTGAGTCGGACACCGGCACGTCACCGCCGGATGCCTACGAGCTGTTGCGACGTTCATTGAACCGCGAGTGACGGATACCCCGGGTATGCGAGAATCGAAACGATGAGCCCACAAGACACGAAACCCAAGAAACCACCGCTGTCACCGGCGAGGAAAGAGCAGAACCGGCGCGAATTCATCCGTACGTCGCTGCTCGCTGGCGGTACCTTGATCGCGGCATTGGCCGGCTACGTGCCGATCGCCGGCGGCGGCACGCATCGCCTGCGCCCACCCGGTGCGCTCAAGGATGCCCATCTCGACGAACGCGATTTTCTATCGGCGTGCATCAAGTGTGGCCAGTGTGTACAGGTGTGTCCCGTCGAGGCCATTCACCTCGCCGACCTGGGCGACGGTTTCGGTGTTGGCGTGCCGTATATCGAAGCGCGCGACCAGGCCTGTGACTTCTCCTGTGACGGCCTGCAGTGCGTGCTCGCCTGCCCCACCGGCGCCCTGACCCACGACCTCAATTACCCTGCACAGACACGCATGGGCTTCGCCCGCGTGGCACGTCCCGATACCTGTCTCGCCGTACACGGCAAAGGTTTCAAGGGACAGGCACGCGGCGCCGGCTTCAAGGGCCTGTTGCGCTATGACGAGATCGATCGCTGGAATCCGATCCCGGTCGCGGATCACCCCTACGATCTCGAACTGTGCGACTTGTGCGTGCGCCAATGCCCGATCGAGATCCGCATTGCACAGTGTGATGCCGGCAAGCCGCCGTCGGGCGACCCGAACCAGTGTCCACCACGGCATGCGATCACGCTCGAACCGGTCGGTGACAGTGGCGCGAAAATCCCTGTGATCGGTGACGGCTGCGTCGGCTGCGGGGTGTGCGAGATGATCTGCCCCGTCGAACAGACCGTCATCGTCATCGATCTCGACAAGACCGCCGACAGCGTGAGCGCATGAGGCAACGGCAATGAATTACTTCCTCGAATCACTGGCTCAGCTGTTCGGCCGCGCACCCACCAAGACGCTCAAGGACGAGATGCGAGTCGAGGTGCAGCAGATCTATGAAGAAAAGCGCAAGCACAAGCTGACCAAGGAAGAACTGCGTGCGCTCGAAGAAGCGCACGAACGCACACGTCATCGCCACAAATGGCGCAACCGGCGTTGGGCGACGCTGATCATCGTCAACCTGCTGTTCGTCGTGTCGTATTACTTCGACGTGCAGCTCGTCGAAGGCGCACTGACTGCATCGCGCGTGGTCGGCTTTCACATGGCCGACCTCAATTCGGCATTGCAGGTCATGCTGGCGTACAAGCACGTGGTGTTGAACCTGCTCATCGGCACGGTCACGGTTTTCCTGCTCTGGGTGTTGCTCGGTGGCCGCACTTTCTGTTCCTGGGTGTGCCCCTATCACCTGCTCGCCGAGTTCGCCGAGAAGATTCACGTCAAGCTCGTCGACAAGAAACTGATCAAGCCGAAGACTTTTCATCGCGGCGTGCGCACGGTGTTCTACGTGATCTTCGCCCTGCTCGCGATCCTGACCGGTTACACCGTATTCGAGACGATCTCGCCAACCGGCATCGTCAGTCGTGCATTGATCTACGGGCCCGGCCTCGCGCTGGCGTGGGTGCTGTTCCTGCTGCTGTTCGAAGTCTTCGTGTCACGCCGCGCCTGGTGTCGCTACGTGTGCCCGATCGGACTCACCTACGGCCTGGTCGGCACCCTGTCGCCTGTGCGCGTGAAGTACAACGTGACCAATTGCCATCACGAAGGCGATTGCCGCAAGGTGTGCATGGTGCCGCACGTGTTGGATACGACGATCCGCATGCGTGCACGTGATGTCGAGGTGCCGATCGGCGCCGATTGCACGCGCTGCGGATTGTGCGTCGACATCTGCCCGACCGATTCGCTGAATTTCGAGTTCGTCGGTTCGAAGAAGCTCAAGTGACCACGGCACAATGATCCGCACACACAATCTGCACAAGCGACTCGGTCGTCGCGATGTGCTGCAGGGCCTCGATCTCGAGATCGAGCGCGGCCAACGCGTGGCACTCATCGGCTCCAACGGTGCCGGCAAGACCACGCTGATCCGCTGCCTGCTTGGCGAATACACACGCGAGGGCGAGGTGACCCTGGTCGGCCGTGATCCGCGGCGTTTCCGCACCGAGGTGCTGAGGCACGTGGGTTTCGTGCCGCAACTGCCGCCACCGCTGAAGATGCCGGTCGGACAGCTGATCCGTTACGTGGCGTCGCTGTGTGCGGCCGACACCCGGCACATGATCGACGTCGCCGCGCGACTCGGGTTCGATGCGGAACGTTTCCGCCACCACCCGTTCGTGCGCCTGTCCGGAGGACAGAAGCAGAAACTGTTGATCGCCACCGCGCTCGGCCGCAACGCCGACATCCTGATCCTCGATGAGCCCGCTGCAAATCTCGACCCCGAAGCGCGCAGTACCTTCTTCAGCCTGTTGGCCGAGCGCGAAAAGGAAGCCGTGATGCTGATCTCGAGTCACCGCCTCGACGAGGTCGCTGCGCTCGTCAATCGCGTAGTCGAACTCGACCAGGGCAAGGTCGTACTCGACGATCGCGTCGCCGACAGCGTCGACCTCACCAGCCGGCTCGATTGCCACATCGCCCTGACCCGGCCCGAGCCGGCGTTCGCCAAGGCGATCACACCCTGGGGATTCAGCGCCCGCGACGATGGAACGGCATGGCACGGTACGGTCGCCGGCGCCGACCGCCTGCGTTTCCTCGGCATGTTGTCGCGTTACGTGGCGCTGATCGGTGCCCTGGAACTGCGGGAAATCGACGACCGTCGCAGGTCGGTACAGGACCGCGCGCATGCCTAGCACCTTGTCATCGGTCGTGCGCTTCTCCGTGCTCACCATCGCGAGCTTGCTCACCGCGTGTTCCGGCGACCCCGGCACCGGTCCCGTCGACGTGAAATGGGACCGTGATGTCTGCACGCGCTGCAATATGGTGCTCAGCGACCGCCAGCATTCCGCACAGGTGCGTCATACGCCGGCTGACGGCCGACTCAGTCAGGTAAAGAAGTTCGACGACCTCGGATGTGCCGTGCTGTGGCTCGACCAACAGCCCTGGCGCGACGATGCCGGCGTCGAGCTGTGGGTTACGGATCAGCACAACGGCGCATGGATCGATGCCCGTACAGCGCATTACGTGACAGGCAAACAGACACCGATGCAGTACGGCCTCGGTGCGCAAACCCAGGCCGGCGCAGGCACGCTGGATTTCACCGCCGCGCGCGAACACGTGTATCGCGTTGAACAGCAATTCAACGTCCATGGCGGCAACCTCGAGCATCGCGAACCGCCAGCGCTGCCGGCGATCAACTAGGAATCCGAACGATGCAACATCTGTGGCTCACGGCCTGGACCGACATCCTCGAATCGCTGCGCGCGAAGTGGTTCGCCGTCTACACGCTGGTGTTCGGCAGCCTGGTCGTGCTGTTGTTCGTGCTTGGTCTCACCGAGTCGCGTGTGATGGGATTCACGGGCCTGTCGCGGTTGATGCTCACGTACATCCAGCTGAGCATGGCGATCCTGCCCATCTTCGTCCTCATCACCACGGTCCGCTCGCTGGCGGGTGATCGCGAAGCGGGCGTGTTCGAGTACCTGCTGGCGCTGCCCGTACCACTGGCATCCTGGTACTGGGGCAAACTCGCCGGCCGCTTCCTGATGGTCTTCACCCCGGTGTTCCTGGCCATGATCGGCGCGCTCGCCTGGGGCGCGCTGCAGGGTGCCGAGATCCCGTGGAAACTGTTCGGCTACTACACGGGCCTGCTGATATCGCTATCGTGGTGCTTTCTCGGCATCGGCATTCTGATCTCGTCGATCGCCAAATCGGTCGATGTTGCGCAGGGTGCTGCGTTCATCATCTGGCTCGCGCTGCTGCTGTTCCTCGACCTCATTCTGCTCGGCGTAATGATCCAGCAGCACGTGCCTGCCGAAACCGCCGTGGCGATCGCGCTGATCAACCCCATGCAGGTGTTCCGTACCGGCACCATGTTGCTGTTCGATCCGCAGCTCGTCATGCTCGGCCCGGCCGCTTACGTGATCCTCGACAATTTCGGCAGCACCGGTTACATGGCGTTCGCACTGCTCTACCCCGTGGCGCTCGGCACGCTTACCGCCTGGGTCGGCTACCTGGTGTTCCGTCGCGGTGATCAGATATGAACACCCTGCTCGGCATCGCCGAACGACACCCGCTGCGCCGCGTCGGCGTCGGCGTCCTGCTCACCTGCGTGTTGGGCCTCGCCGGTTACGGGCTGGGGGTCATACTGCCCGGGCTGCTCGCGCCACCCTTGCGCAGCGCCGTGGCGGATTTTGGCTGCGACCTGCACCAGGGCGCCTGCAACGCCTCGTTCGATCAGCGACGGCAAATTCGCCTCGAACTCTCGCCCAAATCGATCACACCCTCGACACCGATCCGCATGACGGTGAACACACCCGGCATCGCGGCCACGCGCGTGGACGTCGAATTCAGCGGCGTCAACATGAACATGGGGACGATCGAGTCGGAACTGTTGTCGTTCGACGACGGCAGTTTCGTTGGCGACAGTGTGCTGCCGGTCTGTGTGCGCCGGCAGATGACGTGGCAGGCCGAAGTCACTGTCCGGGGTGATGACGCCGTCTATCGCGGGCTGTTCACGTTCGATGTGAACAAGCGCTGAGCCCATCGGCATGTACGCGACGCAGCAGCGAATAGTCGGTGCGCCGCGGTTCCCGGGTAACGCCGGCGTCGCCTGCGCGCGTGCAGCGGCAACCTGGGACATATCGCCACATGGGAAGCTCGCACCATCCGGTACCGCGCCAGCGGCGTGTCTGCCACGCCGCCCTGCCCTCCGGCGCGCCACGTGCCGCGACATGCCCTCCGCCATCGACGACATGGTCGCGCGCACCCGCTTTGGTGTGACCCGACGGCGCGCATTGCCGACCGATGCCGCGCGCCGCATCCGATGGCTGCTGTTCGCATGTGTTGCGTGGTGCGCGCCGCTGGGCGCCGCCGTGCCGACGACCGCGCCGGTCGTCGACTCGCCACGCTGGCAGGCGGCGCTGGGACGTGATCACGCGCTCACGGGACGCATCTGGGACACGGCGCGCAGCGACTTCGTCGCCGAGACCGCGCTCCTCGACCGCCTCGTCAGCGTACCGTACGTGGTCACGGGTGAGTCGCACGTCAACCCCGACCACCATGGCCTGCAGCTGCGTATTCTCAAGGCGATCTTCGGCAACGGCCGACGCGTGACCGTCGCCATGGAGATCTTCGATTCCGACGACCAGGTGGCGCTCAACGACTTTGCGTCACAACTCGACCCGAGCCCGCAACGCCTGGTCGATGAACTGGGTTGGGGCCGGCGCCACCGTGCGCTCTGGGAATCGTATCTGCCGCTCGTGCGCTTCGCCGGCGGTGCCGGGCTGCCACTCGCCGCCATGGACCTGACACGGCGTGAGGCCGCTGCCGTCACGCAGTACGGTGTGGATGCCCTGCCCGCCGAACTGGTGCAGCAGTACGGTCTCGATACGGCATTGTCGACGACACAGCAGGCGACCCTGACCACCGACCTTGTGAACGGCCATTGTGGCATGCTGTTCACGCGTAACCTCGACGGCCTGATCCTCGCCCAGCGTGCGCGTGATGCCACCATGGCGTCACGCATGCTCGCCGCCGACGTCGGTGGCGGTGTGATGTTGCTGGCGGGTTACGGTCACGCACGCGGTGATCGCGGCGTGCCCTACCTGCTCGACACGCTGCGTGCACGTGGCGACCTCGTCAGCATCCTGTTCGCGTCAGTGCGTGATGAGCTGCAACGCCCGCAGGACTACCGCCAGTGGTTCGGCAGTGACCGTCTGCCATTCGACTACGTCTGGTTCACACCGCGCGCCGACGATGAAGACCCCTGTGACCGTTTGAAGCGGATCTATCGCAAGGCTGACTGAGCGGCTGCTTCATGGATTGCACATTGAGTTCCTGTACTGCTCCGACATGACCGCATCGACAGAACACACCGTGATGCCACCCAGCGAGGCCGGCGGCCGAATTCCAGGTAACCGCGGCATCTGGGTCGGCATCACCTGCATCTTCGTCGAGTTCGGCGTGCTGTTCATGGTCTATTTCGTCGCCCGCGCGCATTTCCCGGAAGCGTTCCACAGCGGCGCCGAACGGCTGTCGCGCACGGCCGGTACCGTCATCACGCTACTGATGATCAGCAGCAGCTTCAGCGTCGCAGCCGCGGTCGTGAGCATGCGTGCCGGTCAACAGCGCGCATCGCTGCGTTGGTTGGTCGCCGCCCTGCTGCTGGCACTCGGTTATCCGCTCACCAAATATCTCGAGATCCGCTGGAACCTCGCCCACGGCGTCGATGCACAGGCCGGCGTATTCGTCGGTGCCTATTACTACCTCACGCTGAATCATCTCGTACACGCGAGCTGGGGCATCCTCGGAATGCTGTGGGTGCTGTTCCGCCATGTGACGGGCGCCTACTCGGCACACGACTATGGTGGTCTCGAAGCCCTCGCCAGCTACTGGCATGCGACCGACATCATCTGGCTCGTGATCTTCCCGTTCTTCTACGTCCTGGCCTGACGCATGAGCAATTCGACACCGGCACCCAACACCCGACTGCGCCCTCTGCTGATCGCCTGGGCCGCGCTGGTCGCGCTGACACTGTTGAGTACCGGGCTGGGGCAGTTCCGCGGCAGCGGCAACGGACTGACGATCGTTGTCGCGGCCATCATCTGGCTCAAAGCCTGGCTGGTCGCCTACACCTTTCTCGAGGCCAGCATCTGCCATACCTTCATCCGTCGGCTGGTGTTCATCTTCATCGCCTATGCGCCCGTGCTGCTCGTACTGACCGACTGGTATGGCAGCTGGTTCGCCTCGTGGACGTCGCTCTAAATAGGCATCAAAGCCACGACGCAGCAGCGATACCGAGCGCCAACAGCACGCCCATCGCCGTGGTCGCATTCAGGGTTGCTGCGATCGCCGGGCGCAATGCCTGCGGATCCTCGGCGTGTCCCCAGAAGCGCCACGCAGCGACCAGGTGCAGCGGCAACACCGGCAACGCGACGAGCGATGTCGCCGGCAGACCTGCAACGGCGACGCCCGCTATCAAGCTCAGGTAGGCGGCCGTGACCAACAGCGGATAACCCAGGCGCGCACGGCGGGCACCCAGGCGCACGACCATGTTGCGCTTGCCACTGGCGAGGTCGGCACGCCGATCGGGAAACTGATTGATGTACAGCACCAGGGCGATCAGAAACGCGAACGGCAGCCCGCCCCACGCCGCGAGCGGCAAGAACACTGCCGTCTGTACATAGGCCGTACCCAGCGGGATGATCAGGCCGAACCCCAGACCGACACTGAGTTCACCCAGACCACGCGCACTCAAGCGCAGTGGCGGTGCCGAGTAACCCCAACCGATGAGCAGACCGGCGAGACCGATCACGAGCAACCCGCTGCCGGACAATGCCGTCAGAAACAGGCCAATACCGACGGTGACGGCCATCAATGCCCAGCCATAGGCCGCCATATCGGCGACGCTCAACACGCCGTTCTGGATCACTCGGCTGCCGCCCGTGAACGGGAACACGCGGTCGGCATTGATCGCATCGCAGCCGGCGCGTTCATCGTAGACGTCGTTGAGCACATTGATCCCGGCATGCGCCAGCACGGCGCCCAGCAGCGTCAGTGCGGCCGTGACCGCATCAAGCACGACCTCGAAGCCGGCGGCAGCAAGGCCGATCAGCACCGGGATCACCGCCGCGACGAGAAAGCCGGGCCGCGTCGCCGCAACATAGCGTGCGCCCGGCGTCGCAAGGGTCAGTGTTGTCGGCTCCTGCATTGCGATCGGACTACCCAGGGCAAGCGGGTCATACGGCACGCGTCGGGCGCACCGCACACGGATTTTCGCGGAAGCCGATCGGCCGTCACTTGATGTCGGTCATGCGCAAAGGCGGCAAATAACGGTATACCTCTGTGCCGTCGATTCCTGCTGCAACCGCGCCCATGCCTGCGAACCCGTTTGATCTCGACAACGAACCGGCCTACCGGGAATGGCGTGCACACAAGCTCGCTATAGCGCCGGCGGCACTGGAGGAATTGATTGTCGAGATCGACGATCCGCGCACGCTGTCCGACGCTGAGCATGCGGCACTGTCGGCATGCTGCCGCAGGGCGAACATGGCCATCTACAAGAGCCAAATCGGCGCACTCGAAGGCACGGATACCGTCAAACAGTGCGGACAACGATTCGGCCTGTACCACCTCGATCACAACCGCGGCGCGGAGGCCGATGCCGTGACGGCGCTGACGGTGCAGGACGACGCCCTGCACACACCGTACATCCCGTATTCCAACCGCGCCATTCACTGGCATACCGACGGCTACTACAACCGCCTCGACCTGCAGGACCATGCCCTGCTGCTGCACTGCGTGAGGCCGGCCATGCGTGGTGGCGAGAACGCCCTGATGGACCACGAGATGGCCTATCTGCTGATGCGCGATACCGACCCCCGGTTCGTGCGTGCCTTGATGCAGGAGGACGCGATGCTGATCCCGAAGAACGTCGTCGACGACGTCGAACTGCGGCCCGACCGCACCGGGCCGGTATTCATGGTTGCCGCCGACGGCCACCTGCATATGCGCTACACCATGCGCAAACGCAACGTGGTGTGGAAGGACGACCCGCTGGTGCATGATGCCGTGGCCTGGCTCGAAAACCTGTTGAACAGTGATTCACCACACATCTTCCGCGCCACGCTGCAATCCGGCTGGGGGCTGATCAGCAATAACGTCCTGCACGACCGTTCCGGCTTCGAAGACGCGCCCGACCCGGTACTCAAACGCCTGCTGTACCGTGCGCGCTATCACGACCGGATCGCACGCGAATCATGCCGGCAGACGCCACACCCATGCCACGCATAAAAGTCATTGGCTGTAAATGATCTGATACCGGGATCAGCAAAAAATTTCTAAGGTTTTTCTCGTAGAAACAATCAGTTATTCAATGATTCCATCTTTTGATCCAGATCAAAAACCCGCCATAAACGCCGTTGGAAACGACGTAATTCAACTACATTAGCCCGCATCATAACGAACAGGCTTCTCGGCCCCGGCGCGGCCCCGGCGACGCCCGCCCATGCCGACGAAATGCCACACACGACGGGCGGCCGCAGGTTGGCCAGCCCACTTGGGAGCATCACGAGTGAGTTCAGCGACCGCGCAACTGGCGGCAATGGACGTAGTCGACGTATGTGCGAACTGCAAGCAAAACAGGGACTGTTTCCTTTCTCAGCGCATGCCGGCGGAAACGTCGGGATGTGTGGGTATCGTGCAGCGCCGGCAGGCCCTCCCCCCCGGTACGTATCTGTTCCGGCGTAACACGCCGCTGCGCTCGATCTATCTGGTCAGCGCGGGCAGCATCAAGACCCAACGCGATACCGCGGACGGCGAATTGCTGGTCAATGGTTTTTATCTCGGCGGCGATCTCGTCGGCATCGATGCGATCAGTGACGGCCTGCATCCCTGCGATGCGATCGCGACCACCGACAGCGAAGTGTGCCGTATCGACTTCACGCGCCTGATGTCGGAATGCGCACGGCGCCCCGAACTCGGTAGCTGGGTTATGGCGCAGATCAGTCATTATGCGAAGCGCCGCGACGACGATCTCGCCTGGACGGCGGGACTGCACGCCCACAGTCGCGTGCTGCGCTTCTTTCTCGATCTGCATGACCGCCTGACGGCGCAGAACGACGATCTCGGCGATACCGCGCAACTACCGATGCGCAAGCAGGATATCGCGCGCTATCTGCAGATGACGCCGGAAACCCTGAGCCGCAACCTCGCCGCCCTGTGCCGTGACGGCCTGCTTGAGCTGCACAGCGACCGCTTCGCCCTGCCCGACCGCTCGCGCGCACGCAGCGTTACGCAGATCTGAGTCACCCGTACGTACGGTCCGCGCGTCAGTGGGCGGGCAGCCTTTGCCGTGCCAAGTCGACAGCGACGACCGCTCCACAGCGACTGCCATAGCGGTCAGCCAAGTCACGCAACGCCTGCAAGGCCGGGCTCGGTAGCGCGCAGCTG
>JAGRHA010000459.1 GCA_020445205.1 Gammaproteobacteria bacterium | reverse complement strand
GCGCCTGCATGCCGCTGTTTTCGTCGAGCAGTGCCTGATGGGCACTGCGCGCCTCATCGAGCGCTTGCTGCAACGACTCGATCGACGACGTCTCCGCCGATCGGTTGTCGACCAGCTGCTCGCGCATCTCCTCGATATCGGCGTTGGCCAATTCGAGTTCCATGCGCAGCTCGGTCAGTTGCTCCTTGAGTTCGCCGCGCTCAATGGCGTGCTGCTGCCGCTCCTCGTCGCGCCGGTTGATTTCGTCATTCAGACGATCGGTGAGCTCCTCGAAACTCGAGGTCGCGGATTCCGCGCGTTCGCGCTCACGGATCAGTTCACGCTCGGCTTTGACCAGCCGTTCCTGCATCTGCTTGTCGAGACCCTCGATCTCGGCCATGCGCTCGACGAGCGAGGTACGTTCGCTCTGTAGTTGCTCGAGATTGCCGGTCAGCGCCTCCATCTCGCTGTAGGCCTTCTGCTGGCCCTCGAGCGCCTCGCGCTTCTGTTCCTCGGTCTCGAGCAGCTTGCGTTTCGCCTGTTCGATCGCATCACGAACCTGATCGAGGTGTTGATCACGCTCGGCGACGGCATCTTCCTGACGTTGCTGCGCCTGCTTGAGCTGCGCCTCGAGTTCGTGCGCACGCGCCTCGGCCTCACGCATCCGCGCTTGCGCCTGCTCGTCGAAAGCGACGGCGTCGCCTGCCTGGTCGGCGTTGGCCGCCACGGGCGCGGCCGGGACGACCATGCCATCGACGTAGCCATCCGCGAGCACCGAGAGCTCGAAACCCCGTTCGGCGAGCAGGAACGCACCGGACATCGCGCGCGCGCCAGTGCTGCTGTACACCACGTAGTGGCGGTCTGGCGAGAGACTCTCCGACTGATAACGCAAGGACTCGAACGGCAGATTGATCGCACCGTCCAGATGCGAGCCGTCGAATTCCTCACTGGTGCGCAGATCCAGCCAGATCGCACCATCGGCGATCTTTTTGCTCGCCGCTGCGAGATTGAGTTGCTCGAGCAGCGGGTTCTGGATCAGCTGCAGAAAATTCTCTTTGCTCAGACGCAGGATCATGCCGTCATTGAGCATCGTGACCGTGGAATTGCGTGGCGTTTCCGCGAGCAGGGCCTCTTCACCGAAGGCATCCCCCGCGCCGAGGGTCGCGAGTTCGACCGGCCCCTTGCCATCGTCGTTGTCGCGCCGCACAACGGCACGACCGCTGGTCAGCATGTAGTAGTAGTCGCCGGGATCGCCCTGGCGCACGAGGTCTTCACCTTTCGCGACCTCGACCTGCTCTACGCTCATCATTACGCGCTGGATGTTGGCCGCGGGCACTTGCTGCAGTACGCGTGACTGCAGCAGCAGGCTCATCCAGTCGCCGTCGCCGGAATCCTCGAAATCCGATACCTGGTAATCGATCGTCTGCGAGCGCGCGAGCAGGTCGCTGATCATGCGGCTGTCGATGCGCGTGATGCGCAGCCGCGTCTCGGCACGAACGGAATAGTTGCGTGGCAGCTGGTGGGCGAGCGGGAAGCGCGCCGTCTCCGATCCAGCCTCGACACGCTCGACGACGCTCTTGCCGCTAAGCAACGCGACCCGCCCGGCGACCAGGTACACGTGCTGCTGGTCGGTGTCGCCCTCGCGGAACAGCATCTGCCCCTTGCTGACGGTTTCGACCGACACCTTGTCCAGCAGCTCGTCCAGCGCTTCGTCGCTGAGCGTATGCAACGGTACAAGCGCCCTCAGACTTTGCTGTTCCTCACTGGAGGCTGCTTGAGACATTCGCGCCTGACTATCCATTCGGTTGGTTCATATTCTGCCGCCTGCGCGACACCGGGGCGCACAGCGAGGAAACCGTTAACGCCGGTCTCACACGGGCGGTTTTCGGTGTTGAACGCTCGATCCTGCGCCGGCAGCCGCGATTCTGCGGCAAACGGCACGCGCCGTGTCACGTCGTTTCAGGGGGTATCGACCCCAAGCATGGCGTTCTTGAGTGACTCGCTCACAGGCTCGCGCCCAAACCAGATCGCCAGCAGCGCGGCATTGAAGTCGTCACCCTCGATCGTACCGCGCACTTTTTCGTTGATGCTCACCTGGGTACCCCGCCCGGGGACGAAATCGATCCACACCCGGTCACCTTCGGCGAGATCGTTGAACAGACCCACGAACTGCTCGAGGCGTGTCGCCATGGTCTCGCGGGTCGGCGCGTCGAGGTTGAGATCGAATCCTTCGCGCCAGGTATCGTCGACTTTGCGCTTGGCGACTTTGCTGTAGACGAAATGCATCAGTACACGATTGGCCGGTGGCGACTGCAGCAACTGTCCCGTCCCCTGCTGCCGCTGCGGCAGGTACAGCGCGCCGACGTAGATGCTGATGAAGAACTTCTTACGCACCCCCGCACCATTCAACACCAGCGGTGAATCGTAGCCGCTGATGTGCACCTGCTCGGGCACGTCGACGTCGCTGATCGTCACCGCCCACAGCAGCGTTGGAAACAGCATCACCAGCAACAACACGGACAACTTCATTCGTTTCACCGTCACCCCCTTGGGCACGACACAGGTAATCGATAGCACAACCACCGGCATTTTTTTGCGATTGAGCGCGTGAAACAAGGGATTTCTGTACATTGCAGGAACATTTCTATGCTATGTTTTTCGCGGTTCCCCACCAATCCAAGTAGGAGTCGACATGGCAGTTAAGAAGAAAGCCGCCAAGAAAGCCGCGGCTAGCAAGACGGCCGCCGCTGCCCCTGCAGCAAAAGCCATCGCAAAAAAGCAGACCAAGACGCAGATCATCGCGGACCTGGCTGAAACCACCAGCCTGTCCAAGAAGGACGTCGCCAATGTCATGGCGGCGCTGGGCAGCATGATCGAAGGCCACATGAAGAAGCGTGGCTCCGGCGAATTCACGATCCCGGATACGGGCGTGAAGATCCGTCGCGTGAAGAAGCCGGCACGCAAAGCCCGCATGGGCCGCAACCCGGCCACCGGCGAAGCGATGAAGATCGCGGCAAAACCGGCATCGACGGTCGTCCGCGTGACCGCGCTCAAGGCATTGAAAGACACGATCAGCAAGTAAGTGCCGTAGTACGCATTCCGCTATGCCGGCACGTGCGGCGTAACGGATCGACGAAGAGCCCCGGTATCCCACCGGGGTTTTTCGTTTGTGCACTGCGCACGAGGGGCGGCCGCGATGCGTGGACACGACAGCCATCCCGGTTCCCACGCAAGCCAAGGCATGCGCATCAGATCGCCGGGAGATGTCGACTGACTGGTCGCACGATCGGCACAGCGGCATACTGCGTGCGACACATCCTTCCTCCAGGCAGCACCGATGACCCTCGACAAGGCACGCGAACTGATCCAGGTACAGGTGAACTTCGGTGGCGGCTACAACCGCAATGCCGTGCGACTGATCCTCGCCGAGATCGCCAATGAGCACGGCCAACAGGCGGTGGATCGCTTGATCCGGGAGTTCGCGCTCGAAGAGAAGTTCGGTCTCACCGAGGGCACGGATTTCTCCGGCGTCGGGCGCTGATCGACGATGCGCGCGCAGTCGTGCAGCGGGGCTTGGCGTTCAGGCGCCCAGTGCGACGCCCTTGATCTGCGCATACATGCGCTTGCCGGGGCTGATGTCGAGTACGCGTCGCGAGCGCCGCGTCACGCGCGCGAGCAGCGTATCTTCACCCGCCGCGAGTCGCACGAGTGACTGCGCAGGGCCGTCGTCGACGACCTCGCTGACCACCACCTCGAGCACGTTCAAGACACTGGTACCGGTCGCAGGTGCGAGCGTGAGACTGATGTCACGCGCGCGGATACGCACCCGTACGCGCTCACCGGGCGCGGCACCGACGTGCGGCGCCCACAGCACCCCGCCTGAGAAACGCAGCTCACTCAGACCATCGCCATCGTCGTTCGCGAGCACGGTCGCGCGAATCACGGCCTCGGCGTTGCGGCCACGCGACATCGGCAGATCGAGTCGCGTGAGCAGACTGTTGAGCTCACCGCTGTCAACGACCCGCCCCTCGCGCAGCAGCACCATGTGGGCGGTCAAGCGCGCCACCTCGTCGAGGGCATGGCTCACGTAGAGCACGGGAATCGCCAATTGGCGCTGCATCTCGTCGAGGTAAGGCAGCAACACCGAGCGGCTCTCCTGGTCGAGTGCCGACAGGGGTTCGTCCATGAGCAGCAGGCGAGGATGACTCAACAAGGCCTGTGCGATCGCCGCGCGCTGGCATTCCCCGCCCGACAGTCCGGCTACGCGCCGATGCATGAGCGGTGCGAGCCCCAGCAGATCGACGACTTGGTCGAAGGCGAGCCCACGCTCCGGGCGCGGCCGACGCTGCATACCGAAGCGCAGGTTGTCGCGCACATCCAGGTGTGCGAACAACGACGGCTGCTGAAATACGTAACCGACCGGGCGCCGGTGCGTCGCCAGCTGTGTGCGCGAGTCCTGCCAACACTCGCCATCCACCAGCACCTGCCCCTGGGCCGCAGGTTCGAGACCGGCGATGGCGCGCAGCAAGGTGGTCTTGCCGCAGCCCGACGGACCGAACAACGCGGTGAATCCCGACGCCGGCACTTCGAATGCCGTGTCGAGCGTAAAGTCGCCGCGTGTGAGGCGCAGATCGATCGATACCGTCATCTTCTTCCCCGGCGACGGCTGCCATACACCAGCATCAGCATGAGGAAGGAGGCGATGAGGAGTCCGGCCGACAAGGTGTGCGCGTGCGCATAGTCGAGCGCTTCGACGTGCTCGTAGACCGCGATCGACAGCACGCGTGTCTGCCCGGGGATGTTGCCGCCGATCATGAGTACCACGCCAAACTCGCCCAGCGTATGGGCGAAACCGAGCACCGCGGCGGTGATGTAACCGGGGCGCGCAAGGGGCAACACCACGTTGACGAAGCGATCGACCGGGCCGGCGCCGAGACAGGCCGCCATCTCCAGCGGCTGCTGACCGATCGCCGCAAACGCATCGCGCAGCGGCTGCACCACGAACGGCAGCGAATAGACCATCGAGCCGAGCAGCAGGCCGCCGAAGGTGAATGCCAGCGACAAGCCGGCCAGCGGACCATGCGGCCCCATCGCCAGCAGCAGGTAGAAGCCGAGCACGGTCGGCGGCAGCACCAGTGGCAGCGCGACCACGGCCTCGATCGGCGCACACCAGCGGCTACCGCTGCGCGCGAGCCACCACGCCAGGGGCGTGCCGAACAGGATGAGGAGGATGGTGGTCAGACCGGCGAGGCGCAGCGTCACCCACACCGCCTGCACGTCCGCGCCCGCCAGCCAGTCGCCGCTCACCGTGACCCCATGGCCGTGTGGCCGGCGTGGCCCGCGCACCACACGCGCGCGCCGCGAACGTGTCGGAGACCGCGCGCGACTACCGCGAGCGGTTGGCAGAAAGGCGATGATGCAAACGGGGCGGGCGGCGTCACGACAGGCCTCTGTGTGATCACAGGCGCCCGAGTGTAACCCAGCGACCCACCACGTAACCTTGATCCAACGACGCTCTGGTGGCGCCAGCGCAGAGGCGCATCACGCGGCCGCCGTGCGGCGGCCGCGTCCACATCACAGGATCAGAGCAACGGCGCGATCACGAGCGAGACGATCGCCATCACGTTGATGAGAATGTTCATCGACGGACCCGAGGTGTCTTTGAACGGATCGCCGACGGTGTCACCGACCACGGCCGCCTTGTGCACTTCCGAACCCTTGCCGCCGAGATTGCCCTTCTCGACCCACTTCTTGGCGTTGTCCCAAGCGCCACCGGCATTGGCCATGGTCAGGGCCAGCAACACGCACGACACCAGGGCACCGCCGAGCATCCCGCCCAGGGCCTCGGCGCCGATACCGACCCCGACGACGACGGGGGCCGCGACCGCGATCACGCCGGGCAGAACCATCTTGCGCAGCGCCGCGGTGGTCGCGATGTCGACACAACGCGCCGTATCCGGCGTACCCGTCCCCTCCAGCAATCCCGGTATGTCGCGGAACTGCCGCCGGATCTCGTGGATCATGTCGAATGCCGCGTCACCGACCGCGGTCATCGTGATCGACGCGATGAGGAACGGCAGCAGACCTCCGATGAACATGCCGATCAGCACCGACGGTTCATTCAACTGCAGGCTGAAATCGGGAATGCGCGTGCTGATGGTTTCGACGTACGCCGTGATGATCGCCAGCGCGGCCAATGCCGCGGCACCGATCGCGAAGCCCTTGCCGATCGCCGCCGTGGTGTTGCCGAGCTCGTCGAGCGAATCGGTGATCTGACGCGTCTCGGGGCCGAGTCCGGCCATTTCGGCGATGCCGCCGGCGTTGTCGGCAACGGGCCCGTAGGCATCGATGGCCATGGTGATACCAACCGTGGCGAGCATGCCCACCGCGGCGATGCCCACGCCATAGAGACCGACCAGTTCGTTGGCAACGAAGATGATTGCGCAGATCGTCAGGATCGGTACCACGACCGACTGCATGCCGACCGCGAGCCCCGTGATCATCACGGTCGCGGTGCCCGTCTGACCCGACGTCGCAATGCGCTGGATCGGCATGCCGCCCGTGTAGTACTCGGTGACCAGGCCGATCACGACGCCGCCGAGCGCCCCCGCGACCACGGCTCCCCAGATCGCGGCCGAGCCGCCAAGCGCCGCGATCAACAGGTAAGCGACGACGATGAACAAGGCGGATGCGCCGAGCGTGCCGCTTCGCAGCGCCTTCTCCGGTGCCTTGTCGGAAGACTGCCGCACCAGCACGATACCGCCGATCGAACACAGCAGACCGACCGAGGCGAGATGCAGCGGCAGGCTCATGAGCATGTCGCGCCCACCCAGGGCGGTGACCGCATCGAGCGCCATGGTCGAGGCGATCGCGACACTGGCAATCATCGCACCACAGTACGATTCGAAAATGTCCGAGCCCATGCCGGCCACATCACCGACGTTGTCACCGACGTTGTCGGCGATGACGCCGGGGTTGCGCGGATCGTCTTCGGGGATGCCGGCTTCGACCTTGCCGACCAGGTCGGCACCGACGTCGGCGCTCTTGGTGTAGATGCCGCCGCCCACGCGCGAAAACAGCGCGACCATCGACGCACCCATGCCGAAACCGTGTATCGCGTGCGCCGTCTCCGGGTCACCACCAAACACCAGGTACAGCGTACCCAGCCCGAGCAGACCCATCGATGCAACCAGCAGCCCCATCACCGAGCCACCGAAGAACGCCACAGTCAATGCCGCGGCCGCACCTTCCCGGTTGGCGGCCGTCGTCGTGCGCACGTTGGCATGGGTGGCCGTGAACATGCCGAAATAGCCGGCCAGTCCCGAGGCGAGCGCACCGACGAGGAACGCGAATGCCGTCTGCGCACCGAGGAAGTACAACAACAGACCGAGAACGACGGCGCCGAACACCGCGAGCGTCTTGAACTCCCGTTTCATGAACACCATCGCGCCGAGATGGATCTGGTCACCGATGCGCGTGACCCTTTCGTCACCGGCGGGATGGGTATGGATGAGCCGGTACACGTAGTACGCGGCGGCGAGGCCGAAGACGCCCAATATGGGCGGCAGCAGGGAACCAGACATGACGGAGCTCCTAGGTGG
This sequence comes from Gammaproteobacteria bacterium, assembly GCA_020445205.1. GTDB lineage: Bacteria > Pseudomonadota > Gammaproteobacteria > Chromatiales > Chromatiaceae > Thiosocius. Next base: position 2,062 of record JAGRHA010000459.1, on the reverse strand, counting down.
TTTTTCTATGTAAGACAGCCGCTTGCCCTTTTACCCACATTTTGATTTGCGCAGCCCAAAAATTTGCTAATAGTTACCCTCTTCGCAACCCGGCCGGCATGGCCCCGCGTGCGACAAAAACCCCGACAACAATCGCGTTAATCACCATATTCGAACATTTTGGTTGGTAAACATTCGGCGAGGGCTAAGAATCCTGCGCGGGAAAACCCAATAACGATCATCAAATTTCCCGCGGCCCATGTCCTAACGAGGGGAAATCGCTATGAACTCCGCACTCTGGTTCGCCCTGGCCTGCTCGCTGCTCGCGATCGGTTACGGCGTCGTTTCTGTCAAATGGATTCTCAGCCAGCCGGATGGCAACGACCGTATGCGCGAGATCGCGCAAGCCGTGCAGGAAGGCGCCAAGGCCTATCTGAACCGCCAGTACACGACCATAGGTATTGTTGGCATCGTGCTGACCGTGGTCCTGTTCTACTTCCTTGGCTGGGCGACCGCGGTCGGCTTCCTGGTCGGCGCCGTCTTCTCGGGCCTCGCCGGTTATATCGGTATGAACATCTCCGTGCGCTCCAACGTGCGCACCGCGCAGGCCGCCAACAACGGCCTCAACGCGGCATTGCAGATCGCCTTCCGCGGGGGCGCCATCACGGGCCTGCTGGTCGTCGGCCTGGGCTTGCTCGGCGTCGCCGGCTACTACGCCATTCTCGTGCAGATGGGTGTCGAAGACCCGCTGCACCCGCTGGTCGGTCTCGCCTTCGGCGGCTCGCTGATCTCGATCTTCGCGCGACTCGGCGGCGGCATCTTCACCAAGGGCGCCGACGTCGGTGCCGACATCGTCGGCAAGGTCGAAGCCGGCATCCCCGAAGACGATCCGCGTAACCCCGCGGTCATCGCCGACAACGTCGGAGACAACGTCGGCGACTGTGCCGGCATGGCGGCCGACCTGTTCGAGACCTACGCCGTGACCGTGGTCGCGACCATGCTGCTCGGCGGCCTGCTCGTCGGTACCGGCAACGCGGTGCTGTACCCGCTGGTGCTCGGCGGCATTTCGATCGTCGCATCGGTCATCGGCACCTTCTTCGTCAAGGCGAAGGAAGGCGGCAAGATCATGAACGCGTTGTACCGCGGTCTGATCGTGTCGGGCGTGATCGCCGCGGTCGGTTTCTGGTTCGTCACCGACTCGATGATGAGCGGTATCGACGGCATCTCGGCACGCCACCTGTACTACACGGCGCTCATCGGCCTCGCCCTGACCGCCGCGATGGTCGTGATCACCGAGTACTACACCGCGACCGAGTACAGCCCGGTGCGCCATATCGCGGCGGCATCGACCACCGGTGACGGCACCAACGTGATCGCCGGCCTTGGCGTGTCGATGAAGTCGACCGCGGCACCGGTACTCGCCGTGTGTGCCTCGATCTGGGCAGCGTACGATCTCGCCGGCCTGTACGGCATCGCGATCGCCGCGACCTCGATGTTGTCGATGACGGGCATCATCGTCGCCCTCGACGCCTATGGCCCGATCACCGATAACGCCGGTGGTATCGCCGAGATGGCCGAGCTGGACGAGAAGATCCGCAACATCACCGATCCGCTCGACGCGGTCGGCAACACCACCAAGGCGGTCACCAAGGGCTACGCCATCGGTTCGGCCGGCCTCGCTGCACTGGTGCTGTTCTCGGACTACACGCACACCCTGGCGAAGAGCGGCATGGAGCTGCGCTTCGACCTGTCCGACCACATGGTCATCATCGGCCTGTTCATCGGCGGCCTGGTGCCCTACCTGTTCGGCGCGATGGCGATGGAGGCCGTCGGGCGCGCAGCCGGTGGCATCGTCAACGAGGTTCGGCGCCAGTTCAGGGAAAAGCCCGGCATCATGGATCACTCCGAGAAACCGGATTACGGCCGGGCCGTCGACATGCTGACGCGATCGGCGATCCGCGAAATGATCATCCCGTCCCTTCTGCCGGTACTTTCCCCGCTCGTGGTCTTTTATGCGATCTACCTGATCACCGGTGACAAGGCCCAGGCATTCTCCGCTCTCGGCGCTATGCTGCTGGGTGTG
>JAGRHA010000458.1 GCA_020445205.1 Gammaproteobacteria bacterium | reverse complement strand
TGGATCTCGCTGCCCGCCTGCCCGAGGTTGCCGATACGCGCACCGTGCGCGCGGGCTTCGACTTTCTGACGGTGGGCATCGGACTCAAGCTGGCATTGTTTCCGCTGCACCTGTGGATGCCGAATGCCTACGCCTTCGCACCCTCCGTGATCTCCGCCTATCTGTCGGCGACGGCCACCAAGGTTGCGGTCTACCTGCTGTTGCGTTTCCTGCTCGAGATCTTCGGTATCGAGTTTTCGCTGCGCACCATGCCGCTTGATCTCATTCTGATCACACTCGGCCTGCTCGGAATCCTCTCCGCATCACTCGTCGCCATTTATCAGCGCAACGTCAAACGCATGCTCGCCTACTCCAGCGTCGCCCAGGTTGGCTACATGGTGCTGGGCATCGGCCTCGCATCTCACACCGGTATTACTGCGGCGCTGCTGCACCTGTTCAATCACGCCTTGATGAAGGGCGCCCTCTTTCTGGCGCTCGGCGCGGTGATGTATCGCATCGGCTCGGTGCTGATAGACGATCTCGCCGGCCTCGGCAAGCGTATGCCTTGGACGATGGCGGCCCTGGTCATCGGCGGCATCAGCCTCATCGGCGTGCCACCGACGATCGGCTTCGTGAGCAAATGGTATCTCGTACTCGCCACGTTGGAACAAGGACTCTGGCCACTGGCGATACTTATCCTGATCGGGTCGGTCCTCGCGCTCGTCTATGTATGGAAACTGATCGAGACCATCTACCTGGGGACTGCCCCAGAGAATGCCAGCACCAGGACTGAGGCGCCGTTGTCGATGCTGCTGCCGACGTGGGCATTGGTGCTGGCAAACCTGTACTTTGGCATCGACACGGAGATTAGCGTGGGCGTTGCTGCGCAATCGGCGGACCTGCTGATCGGGGGCAGCAGATGACGACGCATCTGCTCGTAGCGATTCCGCTGCTGCCGCTGCTCGCGGCGATCGGCGTCGTATTGACGCGGCGGCACCCCAACCTGCGCGAATCGCTGACACTGATCGCCGGCGTATTGCTGTTTGCCTGTGTGGCAGTGCTCGCGTCGTCCATCTCATTCGACGCCGCACCCCGGGTGATTCTGGCGGAACCCATCGCCGGTCTCGCGCTCGCCCTGTCGCCCGAGCCGCTCGGCATATTGTTCGCCTTGGTCGCCAGCTTTCTGTGGCCTGTCACCACGCTGTACGCGGTCGGCTACATGCGCGCCCATCACGAGCGCAACCAGACACGCTTCTATGCCGCATTTGCCGTGTCCATCGCCGCAGCGATGGGCATTGCGCTGGCAGCGAACATGTTGACACTGTTCGTCTTCTACGAGGTGCTCACGGTCGCCACCTATCCACTCGTGACCCACGCCGGCAACGATGAAGCGCGCCGCGCCGGCCGTATCTATCTCGGCATCCTCATGGGTACATCGATCGGTCTGCTGTTGCTCGCCATGGTGTGGACATGGCAGCTCACGGGCACCCTCGAATTCACCCCAGGTGGCATCTTTGACGACACACTGGAAAAGGGCATGCTGGGCACCTTGCTGGTGCTGTACGTATTGGGGACGGGCAAGGCCGCGCTCATGCCGTTCCACCGCTGGCTGCCCGCCGCCATGGTGGCGCCGACCCCTGTGTCGGCGTTGCTGCATGCCGTTGCCGTCGTCAAAGCCGGTGTATTCACCATCCTCAAAGTCAGTGTCTACCTGTTTGGCATCGATCTCGTCGGCAGTCTTGCAAGTGCAGACTGGCTCGCCGGGCTCGCCGCGGTCACCATACTGCTCGCCTCGCTGGTGGCGATGACCAAGGACAACCTCAAGGCACGACTCGCATATTCGACGATCAGTCAGCTGAGTTATATCGTCCTCGGTGCGATGATCGGCACGGCAGCCGGCGTGATCGGCGGCGGCATGCATATCGCGATGCACGCGTTCGGCAAGATCACGCTGTTTTTCTGTGCCGGCGCCATCCTGGTCGCGGCCCACAAGACCTGCGTGAGTGAACTCGATGGCCTGGGACGTCGCATGCCGCTGACCATGATCGCGTTCCTCGTCGGCGCGTTGTCGATCGTCGGCCTGCCGCCGTTCGGCGGTACCTGGAGCAAGTGGTTTCTGGTACAGGGCACGCTGGACACCGGCATGCTGCTATTGACGGCCGTGTTGCTGCTGAGCTCGCTGCTCAACGTGATCTATCTCGCGGCGATTCCGTTACGGGGCTTCTTTCGCCCGCCAGCGCAGGATGGCGGCATAAGCGAAGCGCCGACACCCAGCCTGATCGCCATCGGCATCACCGGATCGGTGTGTGTCGGCCTGTTCTTCTTCGCGCAACCACTCTATGACCTCGCTGGGGCCATCGTCCGCTAGGAGCAGCGCATGAACGACGACTCTCGCCATCACGTGTTCGACGACCCACGCAACGTACGTCGCGTGATCCGGGCATTGCTCGT
>JAGRHA010000457.1 GCA_020445205.1 Gammaproteobacteria bacterium | reverse complement strand
TGGAAGCGCGGCTGCAGCGTCCAGATCTCCTGCATCGGCGCGCTGAAGCGGCGCGGCAGGGCGACGAAGGCCAGCTGGCGCGAGATGACTTCCGCGGCCGACTGCTGGATCGCCTGCAGCGGAGCGATCCCGTGCGCCTGCAGTGCCTCCGTGCCCTGGCGCACGGGCTCCCACATCATGACGGCGAACAGGAACGCGGGCGTGACCGGCTTGTCCTCACGCACCCGAGCATCGGTGTTCTCCAGCCCCTTGAGGACCAAGGTCAGCGGGAATTCGTGCTCGAGACGCGAGAGGCACACCTCGGTGTCGGGGAACAGGTGCGCAAACAGGCCGTACTGACGCAGTTTTTCGAAACAGCTCACGGCGGTGCCGGCGAGGAACAGTTTCAGCGTCTCTTCGAACAGGCGCGCCGGCGGCACCTCGCGCAACAGCGATGCCAGCTGTGCGATCGGCGCGGCCGTATCGTCGTCGATGCGGAAACCGAGCTTGGCCGCGAAACGTGCCGCACGCAGCATGCGCACCGGGTCCTCGCGATAGCGGGTCTCGGGGTCGCCGAGCAGGCGTAGCACGCCGTTTTTCAGATCCTCGACGCCATTGGCGTAGTCGATGATCGAGAAGTCCTCGATGTTGTAGTACAGCGCGTTGACCGAGAAATCGCGCCGCAGCGCATCCTGCTCGATGGTGCCGTAGACGTTGTCGCGCAGCAGCATACCCTCGTCGGTCTGATGCTCCGGCACCTCGTCGCCGTCCTGCCCGGCACGAAAGGTCGCCACCTCGATGATCTCGCGCCCGAACTGCACGTGCGCGAGGCGGAAGCGGCGGCCGACGAGGCGGCAGTTACGGAACACGTCCTTGACCTGCTCGGGAAGCGCATCCGTGGCGACGTCGAAATCCTTGGGCTCGCGGCCGAGCAGCAAGTCGCGCACGCCACCACCGACGAGGTGCGCCTGAAAACCGGCTGAGCGGAGCCGGTACAGGACTTTCAGCGCATTGGGCGAGATATCGGCGCGCGAGATCGTGTGCTGATCGCGGGGAATGACGACGGGGCTGGTAATGACCGGGTACCGCTGCTGGTTGCGTTGAACGATGCCGAATGATACACGCCCGGGCAGCAAAAGATCATGCCGAGTCGGCGACGCGGCACGCAACCGGCACGCCGTCATAGGGCACTCAGTAGTGCGACGCCTCGTCGAGCCCGCGCATGACCTCGCTCAGATTGCCATCGGCATTGGCCACCGTGCACACCAGATTGCCGACGCTGCACACCGTCATCTGCGCACCGCGCACGATCCAGCCACCCGGCGGTGTCCAGCCCTTGATGCCCGTGAACATCGACAGCTGGTCGGCGTTGCCCTGCACGATACGTTTGTACTCATGCGCGAAATGCGCGAGCGCGGCGAGTTCGTACTCGGGCAACACGCCGTATCCCTCGACATAGGCGCCGTCATCACGAAAGCGGCACACGGCCATCACGCCGTCGACCGCGAGCAGCTGCTTGATCACCCGGCACCCCCGACCTCGGCCAGGGCCACGTATGCCCCTTCATAGTCGGCGGCATCGTTACCCACCACGACGCCGAGGTTGCCGTTGGTGATCGCCGACCAGTCCATGCCGATCAGGGTGAAGCCGTTGATGGGATAGAAGCCCTTGCTTTCGGAGTTCGCCTCCCAGCCGCGCGCCTGCATGGTGGCGATCGCGTTGTTGGCGACACACATGTGCGCGAGCAGGTCGAGCGCCGTTTCGTTGAGCGTCGAGCCATCGCGCACCGCGTGCTGCAGCAGCTCGCCCCGGTCGTTCATCACAAATGCGGCCTGTGCGCCCGGGAGCGCCATCAGTTTGCTGAGGTCGGTCATGCGTTTTTTCCTTGAGAATCTGTTCGGCCCGTCGACGGGCGGATCACACGAGATCGTGCGAAGCACCGGCGAGGCGCTTGCGCATCAACGCCACGATGCTGTTCATCGACGCCTGCTGGTTGTCGATGAAACAGAACACATTGGCGATATTGCAGACCGTGAACGCAGGTCCACGCACGATCCAACCCTCTGGCGGGCTGCTGCCGCAATCGGGGCAATGCTCCTCGAGCATGCCGATCTGCATGTGCTCGCTCATGGTCGTCGCACGGCACATGATCGCGGCCATGCGCGCCATCTCGTCGCTGATATCGCCCTTGTAGGTGAAGCGATCACCACGGTAGGAATACTCCCCCGCGGCAATCACGCCTGGCATGCTCGCCAGTTCGGCTGCCACAGACATTCGATTTCCCCTTGACAGTAGTTTGCTTTGTTTTTTGTCGTTGGCCGCAAGCGGCAGGCCGAGATTAGCACCAGCGGCGCCCCGAATGAATCGACGTATCCTGGGGGATTGTCGCTGCGCCGGCGCAGACCCGGACGACACCGGCACCGGCGGTGCGGCGAAGGGCCCCCGGACCTCACCCCACGACCCTGCCACGCCCCGAAATCGTTATAATCATGGGCTTTTGCAGCAGTCTCCCGGGCGCCCTCAGCTATGGAAAAAACCTACGATCCCCACGCCATCGAACAACGCTGGTACCAGACCTGGGAGGCGCGCGGCTGGTTCGAGCCGGCGCCTGGCGACGGCAAGCCCTACTGCATCATGATCCCGCCGCCCAACGTCACGGGCAGCCTGCACATGGGGCACGGCTTCAACAACACCGTGATGGACACCCTGATCCGCTTCAACCGCATGCGCGGGCGGCCGACGCTGTGGCAACCCGGCACGGATCACGCCGGTATCGCGACACAAATGGTGGTCGAACGCCAGCTCGAAGCGGCCGGCCAGACGCGCCATGACCTCGGTCGCGAGCGCTTCATCGAACGCGTGTGGGAGTGGAAGGCCGAGTCGGGCGGCAACATCACGCGCCAGCTGCGTCGCCTGGGGTCGTCGCTGGACTGGCGCCACGAACGCTTCACCATGGACGACGGCCTGTCGGAAGCCGTGCAGGAGGTGTTCATCCGCCTGTACGAGGAAGGCCTGATCTACCGCGGCCAGCGCCTCGTCAACTGGGACCCGAAGCTGCACACGGCAGTGTCCGACCTCGAGGTGATCTCCGAGGAAGAGTCGGGCCACATGTGGCACATGCGCTACCCGCTGTCCAACGGCCAGGGTCACCTCGTGGTCTCGACCACGCGCCCCGAGACCATGCTCGGTGACTGCGCGCTCGCCGTGAACCCGGAGGACGAGCGCTACAAGCACCTCATCGGCGAACTCGTCGAACTGCCGCTGACCGGCCGCCGCATCCCGATCGTCGCCGACGAGCACGCCGACCCCGAATTCGGCACCGGTTGCGTCAAGATCACGCCCGCGCACGATTTCAACGACTATGCCGTGTGGCAGCGCCATCGCGACGAGAACCCGATCAGCAGCCAGGCGCACGGTGGCCTGATCAACATCTTCACCATCGATGCGGCGATCCGCGCCAACACCGACGAAGAGGACGAGCTGATCCCGTCGGCCTATATCGGCCTCGACCGCTACGAGGCGCGCAAGCGCATCGTCGCCGACCTCGAAGCGCAGGGTCTGCTGGAGAAGATCGTCGACCACAAGCTCATGGTGCCGCGCGGCGACCGCTCGGGTGCGGTCATCGAGCCGTTCCTGACCGACCAGTGGTACGTGAAAGTCGGTCCGCTGGCGAAACCGGCGATCGAGGCCGTCGAGACCGGCCGCATCCGTTTCGTACCCGACAACTGGAAGAACACCTATTACGAGTGGATGCGCAACATCCAGGACTGGTGCATCAGCCGCCAGATCTGGTGGGGCCACCGCATC
>JAGRHA010000456.1 GCA_020445205.1 Gammaproteobacteria bacterium | reverse complement strand
TGAGTGCAGCGGCACCGTTCACCCTGCTGGCATACTCCTCGATCGCGCTTACCGCGGGCATGACCTCGATCCTCAATGCGACCGTACCGCTGTTCGCCGTGCTCGTCGCATTGGCGACCCACTCGGAGCCCGTCGGCTCTGCCCGTATTGCCGGCGTGGCATTGGGTTTCGCGGGCGTTGTCGTGCTCGTGGGCAGCCCGCACGGTGGCGACGGCATCCCGGTGCTGTCGGTCGTCACGGGGCTGGTCGCCGCCTTCTCTTATGTACTGGCGGCCAATCTCGCGCGTCGGCGGCTCGCTCAGGTGCCGTCCATCGTGTCCGCAACTGGCAGTCAGCTGGGTGCCGCAGCGGTGCTGTTACCGTTGCTGCCGTTGTTCCCGCTATCGACATGGCCTTCCGCGCGCGTCGCCGCTGCCGTGATCGCATTGGCGATCCTGTCGACGTCGCTGGCGTTCGTGTTGTATTTCCGCCTGATCCGCGAAGCGGGGCCGCTGCGCACCCTCACGGTGACCTACCTGATACCGCTGTTTGCTGTTGCCTGGGGTTATCTGCTGCTCGACGAAGGCGTCACCCCGGGCATGCTCGTAGGGGGCGGACTGATCCTGCTCGGTGTCGCGGTGGCCAATCGCCGCCAGCGGCGGGTAGTCCCCGGCTAATAGATTTTTCCTACCAACTGATGAGTCATAATTCATTGGCTCTTATAATGAGAATGATTATCATCCTTACATGGGCCGTGTCCATGGGAGGATGACCATGACCAAGACAATCACATTCGCCATCATGCATTTCGGCATCGCGTTCAGCGTCGCCTACGCGCTGACCGGGGATGTCATCGTTGGTGGTGCCGTTGCGCTGGTCGAGCCGGCGGTGAATACCGTGGCGTTCTATTTCCACGAGCGCGCCTGGGAGCGCCTGCGGATCTTGCGCGCAGCGGGGGGTGGCGACAACGCGCTGCGGGCCTGAGCCGACCTGCTACACGCCGGAGGTCCTGGCGCTGCGTTGGCGGACGGCTGCCCAAATCTTTACCGAGCGACCGAATTTAAGACGCTGGTCGGTGTCACAGGAAGCTGAAGCCGCGCTGCTGGCGCCGCACAATATTGGTGCGACATGTTGGACATTGATTTAGATCAATCAGTCTGTTCAAAGACACAGTTTTGTCGCATTTTCCCTTGTCGAATGGTGGAACGCTTGCCAGCATCGCGGGCAGTCGATCTGAGTCGCGCGGCCCGCCGTCGCGATTGTTCGTGATTTGCCGATGGGAACCATGACAAAAAGCCGACCACAAGTTGCACGGGTACGCCGATGAGCGGAATTCGTGAGGCACTGGGTGCGATCGAAAGCCTGCAGCTGGAGCGGCGCGTGCGCGTCCTGCATGTGTGTGGAGACCAGGAGCGCGTGATCGAGCTCTCGGGACTGCGACGTCAGCTGCCTGACTTCATCGATGTGGTGTCCGGCCCAGGCTGCGCCGCCAGCGTCTGTCCGGAAGCCGACGTGTACCAGGCGTTGCAGTTGGTGCAGCGTCATCCGGTCACGCTGTTGGTCGGCGAAAACCTGTTGCGGCTGCCGCTGAACAGCGCCGGTGATGGTCCACGTTCACTCGCCGATGCCATGTCGCGCGGGCAGGATATCCAAGCCGTCGCGACCCCCATTGAGGCCGTGATGGCGGCACGTGAGAAACCGTGGCGTGAAATGGTCTACTTCGTGGCCGGATTCGAGACCCTGCTCGGTCCACTCGCGGGCATGGTGCTCGAAGGGCTTCCCGATAACCTGTCACTGTTGCTGTGTGGTCGGCGCGCCGAGCCGTTGGTGGACCAGTTGCTGAGCGCCAACGCCGCCG
>JAGRHA010000455.1 GCA_020445205.1 Gammaproteobacteria bacterium | reverse complement strand
GCGATGACCGTCGTCGGCGAGCTCCATGTGCGCCGCCAGCTGGTTGGCGAGTCCACCGACTTCGCGTCCGCCCATCGCGTTGGGCTGGCCGGTGATCGAGAAAGGTCCCGCGCCTGCGTAACCGATCCTGCCGGTCAACAGATGGCAATTGATGATGGCGTTGCCCTTGTCGGTGCCGCTGCTCGATTGGTTGACGCCCTGCGAGAACAGGGTCACGACACGCTTGGTCTCGCCGAACAGGGCGTAAAAGCGCCGCACGTCGGCGGCCGACAGACCACTTTGGGTCGCAACGGCTTCGACGTTGGGCGCATACCAGCGCGCCGAGGACAGCGCTTCGTCGTAGCCATCGGTATGTGACGCGATGAAGTGCTCGTCCTGCTGCGCGTGCTGATCGAGCCAGTTCAACAGGCCGTTGAACAGCACGGCATCGGTGCCACTGCGCAGCTGCAGGTGCAGATCTGCGGCATCGCACGTCGCCGTGCGCCGCGGGTCGACGACCACGACCTTGAGCAGCGGTCGCTGCTTGCGCGCCGCGAGAATACGCTGGTACAGCACCGGGTGACACCACGCCAGGTTGGAGCCGACAATGACGATGAGATCCGCCTGTTCGAGATCTTCGTAGTTGTTGGGCACCGTGTCGCTGCCGAACGCGCGCTTGTACGCGGCCACGGCCGACGACATGCAGAGGCGCGAGTTGGTGTCGATGTTTGCCGAGCCGATGAAGCCTTTCATCAGCTTGTTGGCGACATAGTAGTCTTCGGTCAGCAATTGGCCGGACACGTAGAACGCGACGGCATCGGGACCGTGCTCATCGATCACCGCACGCAACCGCGAACTCACGGCATCGAGCGCGGCGTCCCAGTCACATTGCTGGCCATCGACGCTCGGATGCAACAAACGTCCATCGAGATCGATCGTCTCGGCGAGCGCGAGGCCTTTCGAGCACAGGCGCCCGAGGTTGGCCGGGTGGTTGCGATCGCCGCGCACGCCGACCTCGCCATCGGCCGACAAGGTGACGTTGATCCCGCATCCCACACCACAGTAGGGACAGGTCGTGGCGACAGTCGCCGTCGCGCATTGCGCATCTGCGTCCATGTCGTTTGTCTCCATCACCGCAACACCCCGATCCAGGGCAGGACGACTTCGGTGGCATATTGCCGTACGCGACACCACGGTGGCACCGTCACATCAACCACAGTGGCATCAAGCACCTTGCCTACGCTCGACGTCATATGCCCCCCAGATTCGCCACGCATGTGCCGTCGGCGCCATTACGCGCAGATACTGCGCACCAAGCCACACCACCAACCGGCGGACACATCGATCGCGCGACCGGCCACATGCTTCACACCTGCCCCGCACGGCTCACGCATTCGAAACCTGTGGCACCGACTCACCGCCAAGCTGCTCACTGAGTGGCAGCAGCTCGTCGAATGCGGCGATATATTCTTCAACCTGCTGCGCATCGAACAGACGGCCATCCATGAAGCCATCGGGCCCCATGACAACGTTCTCCGTGCCGATGGCGAGCTCCCACGACGACGCGTGTCCGCCTTCGGTCTTCGAATCCAGTTCCGTCACCGGCACACCGAGCGCGCGCGCGGCGTCGCGATAGACCTCCGTGCGGTACACGGCACGCGCGACCTTGTCGAAATCGACCGACGACGGCGCGTGACCCCAACGCACCATCTGGCTCATGAACCAGGCGGCATGCGAACGCCAGGGGAAGTTCGCGAGGTAACGATGGAAGACGTTGAAATCGGCAACCTTGCGCACCGCCTGCTCCGACGCGTACTGCAGATGACCGGCGAGCGACTTCTCGATGACGTCGACGGGCGCATTCACGTAGCGTCCGCGACTGAGAATCTCCGCCGCTTCGACGCGGTGCTGCTGCTCGTCCAACCACTGGCAGGCCTCGATCAGCGCCTTGACCACGGCGGTGTGCGTGTTGGGATTGGCATCCGCCCACGCGCGTGTCACGCCGAACACCTTCTCGGGATGGTTGTTCCAGATGTCGTAACTGGTGACCAGCGTATGGCCGAGCCCTTCGCTGACCGCGTAGGTGTTCCAGGGCTCACCGACGCAATACCCCGAAATGAGACCTGCGCGCAGGTAATTGCCCATCTGCGCAGGTGGCACGACCACCAGATCGACATCACGATCCGGATGGATGCCGACACTCGCCATCCAGTAACGCAACAGATAGTTGTGTGATGAATCCGGGAACACCATGGCGAAGGCCAGCTTCTTGCGGCCTTGCGCGAGGTCGGCTTCGATCACCTTGCGCAGTGCCAAGGCCGAACCGCCGGGGGTATCGAGACCTTCGACGCCCGTCGCCAGCATGCGGCCATAGAGTTCCTTCGACACCGTGATGGCGTTGCCGTTGAGATCGAGGCTCAGTGCCGTCACCAGCGGTTGTGACCGAGCGCCCTGCAGCACGCTGGCCAACGGCATCGCGGCGAGCATCTGCGCACCATCCAGGATGCCGGTCGACACCTTGTCGCGGATATTGGCCCAGGACGATTCGCGTGACAGCGTGACATCGAGGCCCTGCGCCGCGAAGAAACCCTTCTCCTTGGCGATCACGAGTGGTGCGCAGTCGGTCAGCGCGATGAAGCCCAGGGCCAGTGAGGGCTTTTCGATCACCCTGCCCTTGTGCGGCTTTTGCGCCTGCGGCGCGGCAGTGACCGTCAACGGTGCGGGCTGCGACTCGTGTGCCTTCTCCGGGTTCTGGTGGCGCTCGTGCAGGAATCGCAGGACCTCCGCACGGTAGTGGTTGTAACGCGGGTCATCGGCGAGCACCAGGCGATCACGCGGGCGCGGCAGATTCACGTCCAGGATCTGCCCGATCTGCGCGGACGGGCCGTTGGTCATCATCACGATACGATCCGACAGCAGCACGGCCTCGT
>JAGRHA010000454.1 GCA_020445205.1 Gammaproteobacteria bacterium | reverse complement strand
GGAGTAGGGTCGAGCAACTCGGGCAGGACCGTCGCAAGGAACCAGTGTGCAAATCGATCCGCCAGCAGATGGTTGTTGGGGACTGAATCACCCAGACGCGTCGCCAGGAAACGGGCATCTGCATACAGGACTTGCAGCAACAGCCATTCCAGGCCGAGCCCCTCCGTCGACGCATCCTGCGGACGCGACGCAAGAAACGCCCACGCCCACATCGTGGCGAAAACGCGTTGCAGCACCACAAGGTTGCTCACATAGCAATACTGGCAGTCACCCGACTCGGCGTACGCAATCCACGACGCAAGCATACCCTGCAGATGACTGGTCAGTGCAGGCCGACGCAGGCAGGCCCACGCATGGCGCGGTGCGAAGGCGAACCGATGCGGTCGAACGGGATACAACAGGTCTTCGGCGAGTCCGACCGGCGGCGACGACCAGTTGTACTGAGCGCCGAGTCGCGTGGTGGTGACGGTATAGACGGCCAGTCCGCCGTCGACATCGTGATCGGCAAGCGCGTCGAGGCGACTGACGATGTCAGGATGTTCGGCGGCGAACGCCGCTGAAAGTTCAGCGATACGATCGAGGTCGACGAAAAACCGCGGACCGAACAGCTCACGCGCCCGCCGTGCCCCCGCATAAGCCAGTGACCCCTCGTGCGCATCGCCGGCGAGCGCGGACTCGGCAACCCCCAGGCGACGTGCGAGTGCTCGGGCGTCGAATTCCGGCTTGTGCGCCGGCTCTTCCGGTCTGCGCAGACCCAGTCGACGTAGCCCCGCACCAACAGTGCGTCGAACAGAGCGATAGATTCGCTTCAACTCGATTCCCCAGGGGACAGCGCCGGCCCGTCAACCGAGCCGCCGGAAATGATTTCCCTATGCCCGTCGGCTCGCATGCTGACGTTGGCAGTCCGGGTGGGACAACGCTGGTGGGTCAGACCGACTCCGATCCGCGGTGAATCCTGATCTGCCGCAGAGTGCGAACGACGGGATGGGCGCATGCACTGACGCATCGTCATCGCAGTCATCGACCAACCGGCACTACGCTGCCGGCACGATCGCGTTTCGGGGATGTCGGCATCAATCGCGGATGCGCGAATGCGAACTTCGATCTCAATCCTTGTGAGCCGCGTCCTTGTTGCTACTGTCGCTCGTCGTAACGGCACCGGCGGCAACCGCGGTGTCGAGTTTTCGCTGCAACCCTTTGAGTGGATAACCCAACTCGCGCGCTTTGTCCGCGTATTCGCGGGCCTTGTCGAACTGGCCCATGTCGAAATACAGCAGCCCCTTGTTGTAGATGACTTCCGAATTATTGGGCAGCACCGATTCCGAGAGATCGTATTGTGCCAACGCCGCGTCGTACATCTCGCGCCGGTGCAGGTAGATGCCGAATATGGCCGGCACCATGCCGTCCGCCGGATTGAACACCGTGGCACGCTGGAAATAGCATTCCGGCGGCGGGTCTCCCTCCTTGTGCAATTCCATCGAGTGCAGGGCCTGGCGCTTGTTTTCGTTACCCAACATGCGCAGGTAATGCTTTGCCTTGAGCCACAGCGCACGATGATGATTTGGTATCCAACGCAGGGTGTAGTCGAGGTTTGAAGAAAGCTGCTCGTCCGTTAGCGCGAGCTGTTGGACCTGGCGGAAGAAATGGTAATCCTCAACGATCGCTAGTCGGCTCTGGTCGCGCAGGTACTCGAAGCGTGCGGTGGACGGCTTTCCCCAGCACGGGGCGCCCGCCACCGTGGTGCCCGGCCAGCCCGGTCGCTTATTCAGCGATTGCGCCATCAGGCCCGCCGACCAGAAAGTGCCGGCGAGCAGCAGGGTGAGCGCAGCGGCAAACGCCAGCCACGGCGCAATTGACAAGCCCACTCGGGCCGGAGCGTGCGCGCCTTCGAAGAAATCACTGATATTCAAAGCGTTACCTCAAAATCTCTCGCATCCCATCAGTCATGTGGAGCGCATTTTGGCAATGTGAAGCGGGTCGCCGTCGGCGCGTCGGCAGACAGCATCGAGCGCCACCCGATGTCCGATTATCCAAATGTGCGCCGCGCAAAGCCACCCCGGGTCGCGCAGGCGGCGGCAAACAACCGCGGGCAATGTCGTAGCGGCAGCGATGGCAGGAATCGGAATCAGAAGATTGCAACGTCCTCGGCTTCGCGCACAAAAGGCGCGCCCCCGACTATCGACGGCCGCGATGCTTTGCGCCTGCCCTGCAGCACCGCTGCACCGCTGCACCGCTGCACCGCTGCACCGCTGCACCGCTGCACCGACCGCACGGTGCATCTGCCGCCACTCGGAGGCAATGCCGAAGACTACTCGACGGCTTCCCGTGCAAGCGCGTTGAACAACGGCGTCACCGCGTGCTGGATACGCTTTGAGCTATATTGCAGGCCGAAAGGCAGACGATCGACAATCGCATGGAGCCAGTACAGATGGACCAGACCACGCCAGTTGGCCGACGTAAGCTGGCTACGATCAAGACACCCGCCCATAGCGGCCTGCAACACGGGATCATTCCACTGGAAATCATCCATGAGGCTGGAAACGGCACTCTGCAGTGCGTCTGCGCCGGAATCCCCCTGGATAGCCGAACCCGCGAGCCACAGGACGTCCAAGGCAGGGATACCATCGCTGCGTGCCGTATCCCAATCAACGATGCCGCTGCAAATACCCTCGTCGAAGCGAGCTTTGGCAAGCGTAAGGCTGCCGTGCATCCAGCCGCTGCGGTAGGGCAGACCGTCCAGCATCGCGCCCAGCTTCTGCCGCCCCCGCTTGAGCAATTCGTCATTGCCGACCATCGGCACGAGCACGTCGACTTTGGGTGCAACCAGTGTCGCAAATTCGTCCGCACCGAAGCGACCGTACGTATCCGACCAGAGATTGGCAGCGAGCGCCTTGGTCACCAGGACAGCGCTGTCGCGACGCACCGGCAAAGCGGCATCCGGCGCGAGCGGCCGGCCCGTCACACAGCTCTCGATGAGATAAGGCTGGTGTTGATGCACACCCTGCGCGACGACCATTGGGACCAGACCCTTTTGCAGATCTGCCACGCGAGACAATCCCTGTAGGGCCTCGGCGTTGGCCTGCACACGCTGTTCCGCAACCTCCGACATGGGCATTTTAATGCGCACGTCGTTGCCGCCGATGCGACCCTGCAGCACCGCGTAGTCCTCTTCGTCGACATCGAACGATTGGAACGTCAGCTGACCATCGAGTGTCGATTCGATCTCGTCGCACAGCCGGTCCAGCAGGCGCGACGACGGCCTCTGGCCTTTCGACGCCACGATGCCGAACGCAGGGACGAAATCGGGATGTCGGGTCAGGCCACCCTGCGCCGCATCGGTCTCCTCGGGTGCCCAGCGTTTGACGTCCGCACCTGCAGGCGTAATCGATTTGAGTTCCGAATAACCGTCGTGAAACGCAAAGAACTCCGGCTCGCTGAAGCCTGCGTCGCCGAACAGCTTGCGGTATCCCTTGCGGCCGTAGGTGTAGGTACGGTAGGGCTGCTTGGCAGCTGCGATGGAATAGAGGGTTGCAGCGAATCGCGGCATCAACGAGCCATACCACAGACCACTGTGATGATCACGTCGCTTGCCCAGATACTCTGAATTGAAACGGTTCTCAATGCCGACGTACAACTGGCCACCGGGCTTCAGTATGCGCAGGATCTCCTTGAGGAACCGAAGCTGTATGTTGCGCGGGTTGGTGTCGCCAAAATGTGCCGCGATCATCTTGATGACGCGCTCGACTTTGCCGCCGGTACCAAAACCCGAGGTATCGCCCTCGCCGACCCATTCCAACACGCCGGACAGAAAAACCGCATCGAAGGTGTCCGACGCGAACGGCAGCCGCGAGCCGTCACCGCTCGCCACTACCTTGATGTCCTTGTCGGCGTTGAAAACCGTGAAGCGACGTTGGGTGAACTCCAGGCGCTCGATAGTGAGATCGGTGGCATACACGCCGCTTACCTGGTGGGCGATGTTGTTGATCAACGCACCGAGACCACAGCCGATATCCAGAACCTTGCCGGATGCGGGCAGGTTCATCAGAAGCTTCCACGAGTAGCGCCCCTGCACCGCAATGTTATCAATCCAGGTTTCGTTCGGCGCCATGTCGACAAAAGCGCGTGCCTTGTCGACCCAAGTCGACGCATCGATGCTCTGCGTGAGCTCGCGCATCTTGTCCCTCGGGATGGGATTGAAGTAGTAGTCGAACTGGGAGAGCCGAAGGTCCGGAATTCCGTTGACGAAACTGAACTTTCTCTTGCAGCCGTTACACTCGATTCCCACTTCATCGGCAGTCAGGCTCGAGCCGCAGTCCGGGCAGCAAAGTTCCGCCACCTTGTCGAGAGTTGTTGTTCCGTTCATATCTTCCAGTTCGAGCCCAAAATCAAAGCGCCGGCCATTGTACCCAAAGGCCCCTGCGAAACCTACCGCGCCAGCAGGCGCGCTGCGCTCACGACATGCGCGTGAGCCCCTGGCTGTGCGGAGAAAAGAGTCGACCACGCAGTTTATCGACAGGAATTGCGTGCACTGAAATCAGTATCGCGGCCGGCGCCCCGAAGCAGGTACCTGTCGCGATGCCCTCGACGCCTACATCGCGGCGGCAACTCGCTAAGTCAGGTGCTGCTCGACGGTGCCCCGGCGGCGCACGATTCGCGCCCGTGCCGACAGGCATGTAGTTACATCACCCCGCCTATTGGGCTCAGGAAGCTGGCGAACGTGACCAACGTGTGGATAGGTCGCACATCAGCATATGACGCGGGCACCGTTGCGTGGCGTGTGCGCGCCTATGGTGCAACGAATTCCGTACCCTGGCGCCTCACAGCAACAGCTTTCGCAGGCTGTATTCTGCGGAAGGCAACGCTTACCGCGGCGCGGTCGCCGCATCTGGCGTGATAGGCTCTCGCACTGCCACGCATGCGTGGTGTGGTCGTGGCCGCACCCGCCGAATCTTCTTCCCCACGGTGTTTGCGAAGCATGAGTGAACTGAGTCGAGCGAGCCACTACCAACCAGATATCCAGGGACTCCGCGCGCTCGCGGTGATTCTGGTGATTTTCTATCACAGTGGCCTGCCCGGCCTACCCGGCGGTTACATCGGTGTCGACGTATTCTTCGTGATCTCCGGCTACCTGATCACGAGCCTGCTGCTGCGCGAACTGGCACGCAACGATGCAATCTCCTTGCCTCGCTTCTATGCACGACGTTTTCGCCGGCTTCTGCCCGCGGCGACGCTAGTACTGATTGTCACCACGCTCACAGCGTGGTTCGTCTACTCGCCGCTGGCACTGAAACAGTTCTCGTCGTCGGCGTTTGCCACCGCGATCTACTTGAGCAATATCTGGTTTGCCCACCTATCGACGGATTACCTCGCCGAAGACACCGCAGCCAACCCTCTCCTGCACACGTGGTCACTTGGTGTCGAGGAGCAGTTCTACCTGTTCTGGCCCCTGATCATGATGATCGCGTACCGTGTGTACAGGTCGCGGCCTGCACATCAACGGCTCACGGTCGTGTTTGTCGCGCTTGCAGCCATCTCTTTTGCCCTCGAGGTCTGGCTAACCTCCTACAAACAGCCATGGGCGTTCTTCGGCTCACCGACGCGTGCCTGGGAATTCGCGGCCGGCGGACTGCTGGCTCTCGGTTTTGCCCGCGGAGCTCTGTTGTCGCGGACGCTGGCAACGGCACTGGGCTGGCTCGGCTTCTTCCTAATCTGTGCCGCGGCCGTGCTCCTCGACCGATCGACCCCCTTCCCGGGAACAGCGGCATTGCTGCCGGTACTCGGAGCATCGGGCCTGATCGCCGCCGCGCATACCGAACGGCGGATCGGCATGAGTGCACTGCTCGCGACGCGCCCGCTTCAGCTCATTGGTGACCTGTCGTATTCACTGTATTTGTGGCACTGGCCGGTATTCGTGTTTCTAGCGCCGGCTTCGGGTGAGCCGGAT
>JAGRHA010000453.1 GCA_020445205.1 Gammaproteobacteria bacterium | reverse complement strand
ATCGGGTGCACACTCGCGCAGCGGTAACCCGCAGCGGGCGCAGCAATGAACCCGGCAGCATCACACAAAGCCGACCTCGTGGTGGTGAACAAGTGCGAGCGTGTCCTGTTGTTGCTACACCGGGGAAATGAGATTGCACGCTTCCGCGTATCGCTGGGAGGGCAGCCGGTCGGCCACAAACAACAGGAGGGTGATCGGCGTACACCAGAGGGTCGCTACCTGCTCGATTACAAGAAGAGCGACAGCGCCTACTACAAAGCCATCCACATCTCCTACCCAAACGCCAAGGATGTCGCCGATGCCAGAAGGCGCGGCGTCGACCCTGGCGGCCTGATCATGGTCCACGGCCAGAAGAACGGGACGGAACCGCATGCCGATGGACTCCCGTTGACCGACTGGACGGCCGGCTGTATCGCCGTGTCGAATGCGGAGATGGATCGGATATGGGAGGCCGTGGATGTCGGGACGCCGATACAGATCAACCCATGAGCTGAGCGTCGCTGCCAGCGCACAGGACGCCATCGCGATCCGCGTGTGGGGTCACATGCGCGGCGCACCGCGACACGAACACACCACGTCGGCCGGGACCACAACGACATGCGGGACCCACTCACGCTGGCCGCCGCACTTGAGGAGGGCGCGCACATGAAATGGGACAGGATGGCTATCGTCGCCGTCGTCGTGTTGTTCACTTTGTCCTACGCGTACTCGGGCATCAAACGCCTGCAACTGAGTGGTGAAACACGCGATGCCGAAGAGGCCGCCTGCGAACAGACCAAAGGGTTCGATTGTGCGCTGATCGAGCGCTATCACGATGAATGCTTCGATCCCAGTTACCGCGCGGAGTACCGGATCCGCTCGTTTCATGTCGACGAGTACCGCGCATGCATGGACAGCAGGATCCGCCAGCACGGTGTGGCCGCGAACCCATGACCCGCGGGCACCGGGAAGAACGGTCGCTGCAACGCCGTTCGCCTGTGACCGCCATCCCACCGAGCCACGGCACGCAAAGGATCACTCTCTGACCCAGGTCAGGGCGTGGAAACGAAACAAGCGCATGATGGGACCGTCTGGAATTTGGGTGCATGACACCCTGCATAACAAGGAGAAAGGTTATGAAAGTCTCGAGGGTCATTGTCCCGATTGCGCTGCTTAGCGTCACATTGACAGGCTGCCTGTCCGTCCCGGTGGCCGAGAATGCCGCGCAGCTCACCGTCGACTGGCAGTGGTCAGAAAAATCGGGTTGCACGGATGTGTCACCGGCCATCACGGTGGGCAATGTGCCTGCCGCAACGAAGTATCTGAAGATCAGGATGTCCGACCTCGACAAACCGACCTTTTCACATGGCGGCGGCGAAGTCGCCTACACGGGTGACAAGGTGGTTCCCGAAGGGGCTCTGAATTCTTACTACGGCCCCTGCCCACCCTCAGGCGCCCATCGTTACGAATTCGTCGTCAGGGCACTCAACGCCGAAAAAAATCTCGTCCTCGGCGAAGGCAAGAACATGCGTCGCTACCCCGAGTGACGTCGGCGGCGGCGCCGCGGCAAGCCGTGCAACGTCGGCAACGCCGATGACACGTCTGCATACCGATCACCGCCAGGCGTGGCGCGGTCGATTGCCGAACCGACAAACACGATGCGCGGCGCCGGCGACGACCGGGGTGGCTACCCACCCACCACACGGCTTGTGCGTCGCGGGCCACGCGTCTCCGGCCGCCAATCACACCTCGCGACAGCGACTCGTGTCAGTGTGCGAAGTCGCCAGAGAAGCGTGCGGGCCGGCGGTGTGCACAGCGGACGGACCCGTACCGTTCCTACAGCGCACGGGTCAGCCAGCGCAGACACAGCGCCTCGCGCCGGGTTAGGCTCGCGCCGCACCACCCGGCGCCGGAATCAAACACTCTTGGGACACGAACATGGCCGCTACCGCACCGACTCCTGAACCGCCCTACTATGCCGTGATCTTCACCTCGGTGCGTACAGCGGATGACAACGGTTACGCCGATGCCGCACGTGAAATCCTTGCACTCGCGTCACAGCAGCCCGGTTTCCTCGGCTTCGAAAGTGCGCGCCAGGAGATCGGCATATCGGTGTCTTATTGGGAGAGTCCCGAGGCTATCGCAGCATGGAAGGCGAACGCCGAACATCGCGCCGTGCAGCAACGGGCCGCGGACTGGTACCAGACCTTCCGTGTGCGCGTATGCCGCGTTGAGCGCGAATACGGCTTCTGAACGGTGTGACGTTACAACAGCTCGCCTGAAAACGAGCGCAGGTTGCCCCGCAGATCGCGCAGTACGATGCGGCCCTGCGAGTGCCACAACAAAGTGCCGCGTTCATAGAAGGTGCCGGCCTCGTTGCGGTAGCGCAATGTCTCAGCCTGCCGACGGATTGGTACAACCTGCTCATCGACCGCGAATTCCATCTCGAGCATCCGCGCCATCTCGATGAATGCCGCATCCAGGGTGCCGTAGAAGCGCTCCGCGTCGTTGGCTGTCCAGTACGCCATACCCGCGCCGGGCGATGCAGGGTCCGACGCGTAGACCAACGAGTTGCGGTACTGCACATCACCGGTCGCGGTGGAGCTTATGGTTACGTTCAGTTTCACCTCACAGATGCGCAAGTCATTGGAGAGTTGAATCTGCGGGACGACGCGTGTAGTGGTCACGCAACAGTCGTTGGTAATTGCCTCGGATACAAAATCGATCGCCTTGTTCGACTGCAAGCGGTCACGCAACAGCGTCGCGATGCGCTCCTGTCGCTGTTCTGCGGTAACGGCCGACATCAATCCCAGCGCCTTGTCTCTCGCCACGCCGTACATATCGGAATCCGCTTTGGCTTTGAACAGATAGGTCGTGATCAGATAAGCGGCCGCCACCTCGCCGGCACCGGCGCCGGCCGGTGGTGGCGCGGATTGGTAGGCCGTGGTCAACGTCTGCGACATCGCCGCTCTCGCCGCCGGATCCTCATGTACCGACACGGAGACGAAATCCGCGACGTCCGTGTCGATCTGCAGCAGCGACGGCCCCCCTGACCACGTTGCGGGTTCGTGCTGGCGGATCAGATAGTCGTGCCGGATTTCATTGCACCCGCTCAGCAGACAACCCGACAGCAAAGCGGGCACGACAAACTGAGACACCATGCGTCGGAAGTTGGCAGACATGCGCGCGGCCTATTCCGGCTCTACCTTGGCCTGCTGCTCCATACGGCGATGCAAGTGTTCGTGGACCTCTTGTTTCGCGCTTTCCAACGCCGCGTAGAAGCCATTGGTCAGCCCCGGGAAGACGGGCGGCTCATCCCAATTGCCGCGTACGTGCTGGGCTTGATTGATATGGGCAAACCACAACAGGCGATTGTCGTTGAGGTCGACCAACTCACCGTTGAGTTCGAACACGGCACGCGGATTACTGAGTGGGACAAAGCTGTGGTAAGGCCGTGCAACACCGACACGCTTCGGCTTGATCAGCAACAGTTGATCGATACCGAACCGACTCTTCAGCCGCGTAAAATCCTTGTCGGCGAAATACAGCGTGTCTTCCTTGTTGGGGTCGGGGAAGTCCGCAGCATCGTCGATTCCGGCGTCTTCCGCCAGCACTCTGACGATGACACCCTCACCTTCGAGGTATTGTCTGATCTCGTCGCTCAGCGTCGTGTAATCGGACAGGTCGAGCGATGAGAAGTGACCCATCACCGGTGCCATTACGGCAGCGTTGATCGCGTAATCGAGCAGCCGCACGTCGCCTTCCATATAGAACTCGGGCTCTTTGATCGGTGCGACATAGATACCGACGCGCTGACCCGGCTGCTGCCAATGATCCGCGGCCAGCGTAACCGGCGGTTGTGGCGTGGTGGCACAGCCACCGAGCACCATCATACTGAGCAGAAACGCGGCCCCTATCAATTTGTTCATTGCATTCTCCGTGCATATCGAGATACGCAGCCGCACACGCCCCGCGGTTCAGGCGTGAGTCCACTCCACCAGGCTCGAAATCGCTCGTGTAAGGTGCCGCGTCGACCGACGGCATCGGGAGGACACGTCCTGTGAGGCTTGATCTCGGCCGTGAGAACCATGGTTTGGCTGCCGCGGATATTTTAAGGCAAATGTCGCCGCGATGATCGTCTTGATGGCGATGACCGTGGCATCGTGCGAACGACGGTCCTCGGCGGCGCAGCGGGGTCGCGTCCCAGTCTTCGGTTTCTCCGCGCACCCGACACGCCGTTTCAGCGACAGGTTCCCGGCGGTCAAACACGTCGTGCGGTGTGGTCCTGTCGAGGCTGCCGCGGGCAAACGACGCGGACATGCGCCACGTGACCCTGCGACTGTGGCCACGACCAGCCCGGTGGCATCTGGACGGCAATGCGGCGTCGCAGTCGCCGGGACACACCCCGGAACATCGACTATGCTTGCGTGCCTGGCGAACACCGCCATCACACGTTGGACGGCCTTCGCGTATGACGGAGGTCGTCGGCGCAATGCCGTGGCAAGGGCACCGAGAGACCATGAGCTACCGAATGACCAAAACCGAACATGCCGGGGCCAAGAACGGCGGCGGCTTCTGGGGTTATCGTGAAGAGGCCAAGTCGCTGAGCAGAAAGGCGCGCCGTCTGCAGTCGCGTGCTCACGTGGTGTCGGGTGTACGCGAGTACTGGCGCGACAGCGCGCAGCCCAGCGATGAGGGTGCCACCGACCATGCGCAAACAACTCAGGAATAAGCGGCGCAGCTGCGGCCTGTGCAAACCGCACAAACGCGGTATGAGCAACCGTTGGAAGCCACGTGAGCAGTCGCTCGCGGACGCCTCACGTCACGAGATCGAGGCAATGACCGACGTTGCCACCACGACCCAAGCGCCGTACGGGCAATGCCCTGGCGAGCCCGTTTCAGACCACCACTGACGCCTACCGCGACGGCGAGCCACGATCGCCCGACCCACCGCCCGTCATTCGTTACGCCCTGCGCGTTATTGCTCAGCGCTGCAGTCGCAGATACGCGATGTGATCCAGATAGGCATCATTGAAGTGCAGCCGACTGAGCTCCTGCGGTGGCGGCGAGTTGCGCGGATCCTGCAACGGCACAGGCACGATATAGTCGAGTCCACGTTCGTCGAGTGCGATATGCCACTCGCGTGCAACCCACTCCGACGCCGCGGCCTGCTGCGACCAGAACAGGTAGAAGGCATCGCGTGCAGGGATCTCGGCACGCAGCCGCGCCTCCCAGTCGTCTCCCGCACGCAGTGACAACACGTCGAGAAAGATATCCAGGTCGGGACACAAGGCGCGCATACCCTGCAGGCGTGCGAGGACCTCGGCGCGCTCGACGCTGGCATACGAGGCGAAAGCACTCTGCACGCGCAGGACATCGCGCTGATACGTGCCGTGGCGATCGGGATCGCCGACCTGCACCGGCGCCACGAAAGTGATGCGGGCGAGCGGAATGCCATCGACACTCAGTGTTACCGTGCCAATCAGGTCGGGGCGTGCGAATCCCTCCGGCAGTGCGACCACGAACGACGCACTGGCCGGCGCGCCGCGCCACAGGATGATATCGCTGGGCACGAATACCTCGACGTCGGGCATCGACAGCGTCAGCTTCACCGTGGCCTCGCCCGGCAGCGGCAGGCCCACCTTGCGTCCCCAATCCCAGTTGCGCTCGACCTGCGCGGCCTGCTGCTTCACGGCGTCGAAATCGCCTTTACCGAATGCCCACACATCGATGATCTGACGCCGACCCGGCACCAGGGCCTGCGGACCGAATACCGCAAAATCCACAGTATCCACGGGCAGCGCCCGAGCCAGCGGGGCGTCGTTCGCTGCGCCTGTCGTCGACGGCAGATCAGCGAACGGGTCGCTTTCATTGCCTGGATACGGTGCGGGTATTGGCGACGCCGGCGGTGGCGCGGGGAAAGGCGCCATCTCGGGTTCAGGTTCGGGCTCGGCCATCGGCTCCGGTGCAGCCAGCGGCCAGTCGTCGAAGCTCACGTCCGGCAGATCGTTGATGCTGATCCCGGTCCGTGGCGCGAGCGTGTCCTGCCTGTTGCCCGTGCGTGCAGGTCCATCGGCAAACGGCCGCTCGGCGACCGCGACGCGCAACGTGAAGCCGCCGATATAGACCAGATCGCCGTGATTGACGAACGCCGAGCGTTCGTTGGTGACGCGCATCGCGGTGCTGTTGAGGTAAACACCGTTGGTGCTCTGATCACGAATCTGGAAACTTCCGCCGGAAAACT
>JAGRHA010000062.1 GCA_020445205.1 Gammaproteobacteria bacterium | reverse complement strand
TGTCGGGGTTGGCCGTTATGGGTGGGATGTGGGGGATGGCCGGCGTGGGTGGTATGTCGGGAATGTCCGGCATGGGCGGTCAGTGGGTATGGGTTCCCACCGGCATGAGTGGCATGGGTGGCATGTCCGGCATGGGTGGAATGTCGGGTATGAGCGGCATGGGTGGTATGTCGGGGATGTCCGGCATGGGCGGCATGTCGGGCATGGGCGGTATGTCGGGTATGTCCGGCTAGTTTCAGATCACGCCCGATGGTCAGATCTACTTTTATCCGGCGCAGCAGGGCATGAGCGGGATGTCCGGGATGGGTGGCATGTCGGGGATGTCCGGCATGGGTGGCATGTCGGGTATGAGTGGCATGGGGGGTATGTCGGGAATGTCCGGCATGTCGGGCATGGGTGGGATGTCCGGGATGTCGGGCATGGCGGGTTGGAATCCGCCGCAGTGATGCTGTCCTCGTGACGTAGGACGCGTGACCAGGCACAGGGACGTGCCCTTGTTCCAATTCTTGTTGTTCGAGGTACCCTCGATGGTTCAGTCGAAAGTCCATTCCCGTTTGACGTCTTACGTCTTGGTCTTGTGTCTGGCGCTGGCGGGTACCACGGCCACGGCCAATCCTGGCCAGGATCATCTCTCGGCGCGCTGGGATCCGATTCACTTCAAACCCGCTATCGATTCGGCGACCGACGCGCAGTGTCTGGCGTGCCATGAAGAGGTTTTGCAGCAGCGCGTTCGCGAGGTCTCACCCGCAGGCGTCAGATCGGATCAGGCATTGGCCTGGTACCAGACCCTGTCGACGTACGAAGGTGAACAGGAAACCTTTCACCGCCGCCATATCGTTACCCCGTACGCCGAACGGGTCATGCAGTTGCGCTGCAATACCTGTCACCAGGGAAACGACCCGCGTGAAGAGACGGCGAATTCGTCAGCCACGGGCAATGCCGGGCTGACACAACGCAAGCAAGTCGATCCAACGATCTGCCTGATGTGCCATGGAACATTCAACTACCCGATCATGGGTGTCCCCGGTCCGTGGGCACAACACGCGCAGACGTTCAACGACAGCTGCCTCACTTGCCATGTCGCTATCAGGACGCAGCGTCACCAGGTCAATTTCCTCAAGGCGGAGGCCATCGAGGACGCAGCGAAAACGGCAGGTGATGTCTGCTATGGCTGTCACGGTGGCCGCGCTTGGTACCGGATCAACTTCCCTTACCCGCGGCATGCATGGCCCGGCGGCGGCAGTGTCGTGCCGGATTGGGCGAAAGATCGGCCGACGCAGTCCGACCCGCGCTTTGCGGTCGCCGATGAACCTTCGACGGCAGCGAAGCCGTGATCCCGCGGAGCAATCACCATGACTGACAAGCACAAGTTCGATTTCCTCTCCGACCGCCTGCGTATGACACGTCGGTCGTTCATCGGCAGCACCACGGCGGGCGCCGCCGCGCTGGGCGCGGGAAGCCTGATCAAGACGCGCGATGCCGAGGCATTCGCCTATGAGCCTTATCCACGTGACGACGAGCTGACAACGGTGGTGACGAGCTGTGCACACAATTGCGGTTCACGCCACATGCTGGTCGCACACAAGAAAGGCGACGTGATCGTGCGCTTGACCACGGATGACGGTCGCTACCAGAAAGACGGTCACTTCGGCAAAGACACCGAAGACGAACCCCAGCTGCGTGGATGCCTCCGCGGGCGTTCGTACCGCCAGCGCCTGTACTCCGCCGAAAGGCTGCTGTACCCGATGGGCCGCGTCGGCAAGCGCGGCGAGGGCAAGTTCAAGCGTCTGAGTTGGGACGAAGCGCTCGAATACGTCGCGCGCAAGATGATCGAGATAAAGGACAAATACGGTTCCACGGCATTGCTCGATCAGAGTTATGCGGGCGCATCGTATGGCGTGTTACACAAGTCCGACCAGATTGAAGGCTTGCTGGGGCGCTTCCTGGGCATGTTCGGTTGTCGCACGAACTCTTGGTCGGTGCCGTCGTACCAGGGTACGACGTCGAGCTCGCGGTGGACTTTCGGCACGATCGAAGATGGCAACGAAGACGATGCCTATGCCCACTCGAAGTTGATCATCATGTGGGGCTGGAATCCCGCCTATACGTTTCATGGCGGCAACACGTTCTACTACATGCGGCTGGCCAAGCAGCGCGGTTGCAAGTTCGTGCTGATCGACCCGCAGTACACGGACTCGGCCGCGGCCTACGATGCCTGGTGGATTCCGATCAAGCCGAACACCGATGCCGCGATGATGGCCGGTATGGCGCACTACATCTTCAGCAACAATTTGCACGACCAGGCATTCATAGACCGCTTCACGCTGGGCATGGATGCCGGCACGATGCCCGACTGGGCCGCGAACTCACCGAACGGCACGGAGAACTTCAAGGACTACATTCTGGGTACCTACGACGGTGTCGCGAAGAGCCCGGAGTGGGCCGCTGCGATCTGCGGCGTGTCGGCCGACGATATCAAACGGCTCGCCGACATGTACGCACGTACCAAGCCGGCCGCATTGAAGGCGTCGTGGGCGCCTGGCCGCAATGCCTACGGTGAACAATACAACCGCATGGCCGCGGCATTGCAGGCGATGACCGGCAACATCGGCGTGCTGGGTGGTTGTGCCGAAGGCGTCGGCAAGGCATGGCATGCCGAGGCCGTCGCCTATCCATACGACCAGTACGCCAACATCTGGTTCTCGTCGATCAAGTCCGATCGCTGGGCACACTGCGTGCTGAACTATCCGAATGTGCGACGCGAAGAAATCGGTCTGTGGCCGCGCCAGGACAACCTGGACGGTGTGATCCCCAATATCAAGGGGATCTTCTGGCACGGATCGGACTGGTTCAACCAGCTGACCAACATCAACAAGGAGATCGAGGCGATCAAGCAGCTCGAACTCGTTGTCTGCATGGACTCGACGATCACGCCGTCGGGCCTGTACGCCGATGTGCTGCTGCCCATCGCGACACACTTCGAGCGGCACGATGTGGCGTTGCCCTGGTACAAGGGCCACTACTACATTCACCGGCCAAAGGTGATCGAACCGCTCGGTGAGTCGAAATCCGACTTCCAGGTGTTCACGGAACTGGCCTATCGGATCGGTGAAAAGACCGGCATCGGCGAGTACTTCGGCAAGTCCTACAACCCGAAAGCAGATCGCGGATACTTCAACAATCCAGACGCTGTCGACGAAGCCTACCTGCGTGAATGGTGGGAGCAGAAGGTCATGCCGCACCAGCATGTCGACATGAGCTGGGACGAGTTCAAGGCCCGCGGCGTGTACAAGTTCAAACTCGACCAGCCGCACGTGGCGTTCCGCGAGCAGGTCGAGCAGGGCAAACCGTTTCAGACGCCTTCGGGCCGCATCGAAATCCTGTGTACGGAACTCGCGCAGGTCAGCGACTGGACACGGACGCGCTACGGCTACCACATCCCATCCATTCCGAAATGGATCGAGCCGTGGGAATCGCTGAACAGCCCGAAGACCGAGAAGTATCCCTTCCATCTCATTTCGCCGCACCCCAGGTGGCGTACGCACTCGATCTTCAACAACTGCAGCTGGCTGCGTGAAACCTATGAGCAGGAAGTCACCCTCAACGCGTCTGATGCACGCCGCCTTGGTATCAAGACCGGCGACACGGTCGAGGTCTGGAACGATCGTGGCAAGGTCGTGGTGCCCGCGTATGTGACCGAGCGCTGTATGCCCGGTGTCGCGGTGATCCATGAAGGAGCCTGGCTCGATCTCGACGACAACGGGGTCGACCGTGCCGGCAATCCCGACATGCTGACACTCGATGAACCCAGCCCGGCGGGCGCCTTCGCCTACAACACGGTGCTGTGCGACATCCGCGCGACGGATCTCGTCCATCGACCCGGCTGGGACCAGTTGGCGACGTCGCGTTCTCATGTTTTCCGTCGCGATCTCTGAGCGGGGAGGCACAACGATGAAGAAGATCAAAGACCGTGCGGCACTGAAAGCGGCGATCAAACGGCGCAAGAAGACCGTGTACGAACCGGTCAAGCCGGCGAAGCAACTCGGCTTCGTCCACAACAATGTCGATTGCATCGGCTGTCGGGCATGTGAGATCGCGTGCAAGGACAAGAATGGACTGCCCGCCGGCCCGCGCTTCCGGCGCGTGCAGTACGTCGAAGGTGGAACCTATCCCGACGTGTTTGCGTACAAGGTCAACATCTCGTGCAACCACTGCGCCGAACCCGCGTGCCTGCCGGCGTGTCCGACCGGTGCGATCTGGAAGCGCGCGGACAATGGTGTCGTCGACATCGATTCGACCTTGTGCATCGGTTGCCGTCGTTGCGAGGCGACGTGCCCCTATGGCGCGCCGCAGTGGGATCCGGAGGCCGAAGTCGTCAAGAAGTGCAATCTGTGTATCGACGAACTCGAGGCGGGGCGTCTGCCTTACTGCGTCATGGCATGCATGATGCGCGTGCTCGACGTCGGCCCGATCGACCTGTTGCGTCTCAACCAGTACGAGACCAAGGCGATTGCAGCACATGAAGAGCCGGTGCGGGCCGTCAAGAACTTCGCCAATCCGGAGCTGACGAACCCGTCGATCGTGTTCGTCCCGCACAGCAAGGGACGGGTCGACAAGTGATGGTGCGCGATGCGACCTCATTCCTCGCGCCGGGCGCGCCGGGTGCAGATCGTCGCGCCATGGCTGGCGATCTCCTACTCCTTGCACGGCTGCACGAACACGCGCTGGACCGCGACATGCTGGCGTGGTTGTGGTCGTGCTGCTACGACGGTCTGTTCGTGTTCGGCGCGCACGATGCGCGGCTGCGCCAGCTGACGTATGCCTTGTGCAATACGCTCACTCGGATATCGGCATGTCTCGACACAGATGGCGAAGCTGTCTTCGCGGCCGACTTCGAACGCTCGTGCCGATCGTTCGCACGTGCCGTCGCCACAGTACGTGATGCCAGCGAAACACGCTTGTCACGGCGATCTGAAGGTCACGGCACGTGTGCTCGGATGCCGTCGCGCGGCGACTATGAGCCCGCTGAGATGCTGCGGCAACTGGCTGCCCGCTTGATTGGCGATGGGGTTTCAGAACCTGCGGCCGTGCAAGAAGCGGTGATTGGCGCGGTGCTGGTCGACGCCATCGAGCGCCATGCCGAGCGCGTTGCCGCCGTGTGTTGTACCTCTTTCTACCGCGAACTTGCGGCCGTGACGGCGTGTTACCTCCGTGCGACTTGGCGCGGGTCCGAATGCGATGCCGGTGAATCGTACCGACGTCCGTCGATCGTCGAAGGTGCAGCGATGCCCGCGCTGGCGATCCGGCGGATACGCGGACGCAGGCGACTGGTGAGTGTCGAATAAACCAACAAAGGAAGGTCGAACATGAAGGTGTTGATGAGCGCATGTGTGGTTACGGTATGTGCAATGACGTCGTTGCAGGCCGCTGCGTCAGCAGCGATTGCGCAGGCTAATGGTTGCCTCGCGTGTCACAAGGAAGAAGGTGTACTGGTCGGGCCTTCTTACAAGGACATCGCGGCGAAGTACAAAGGTGTCGGCGGTGCCAAGGCCGAACTTGTCAACAAGGTCCGCAGTGGTGGCGCGGGAAACTGGGGCGAGGTGATGATGCCGCCCAATCCGGTGATCAGCGATGCCGACCTCGCGGCCGTCATCGACTGGGTGCTCGCACATTAGTCTGCCGACAGCGGCTTCGGCGTGTGCCGACGCCGTGCTCCTTGCAGCTGCACCCGGAGGACCACGCATGAACATCGATCCAACATCATTTGGCAAGATCGTCGCACTCGACCTGATGACGCTCGCACAGCTGCATGACCGGGAGTTGGACCGGCACGCCGTGCGCGCACTGCGTGACGACGGATTTCCGCGCAACCTCGGTTTGCGGCTGACCTCACAGGATGCCGCGACCGCGACGGTCATGCTGGCTGGCGGCCTCGCCGCACTTTCGTTGACACAGCGCGCATTGGACGAGCTGGCAGCGGATTTTGCCGCCATTTACCTCAACAACAGCCTCGGTGCACACCCGTGCGAGTCTGTCTGGCTCGATGAGGATGGTCTGGCAATGCAGGAGCCGATGTTCCAGGTGCGCGAACGTTATGCGCAATTCGGCTTCCGGGTGCCGGACTGGCGTAAACGCGCCGACGATCATCTGGTGTTTCAGCTGCAGTTCGTCGCGGCGCTGGTCGAAGATCAACGGCGATCGTCGTTGGTCGCGGCGGCGGACTTTCTCGATATGCACCTACTGCGTTGGCTGCCTGGCTTTGCAGGCAAGGTGACGGCACGTGCGGCGACACCGCTGTATGCCGGGGTGGCGATGTTGACGTCGATTTACGTCGATGAACTTCGCAACATCCTGGCCGCGCTACTCGATGAACCGCGGCCGACGGCGGACGAGGTGGAAGCGCGTGCCAGACGGCAAGTGTCAGCGCCGCCAGAGGTGCCCGTTGCGTACCTCCCGGGTTCGGCACCCACCTGGTGACAACGGATTCGCAGGGTTCGGCCGTGGACGAAGACGGCACGACGAGTTGCCTGCCCGCTGTGAGCGAGGCGCGCTGTGTGCACGGTCGAGTGCCCATCGCGTCCTGTCGTGCCTGCGTCATGGCATGTCCGACGGGTGCCTGGGACCTGACCGATGACGCGCTGTTCATCGACGCCGCGCAGTGCGACGGTTGCGGGTTGTGCGTTGCCGCGTGCCCGGAACAGGCATTGACGCTGCCGTCGATGCAGCTCGTCGTGCAAGCAGGCAAGCGCGATGTGATGGTCGGCTGTGACCGGATCGCGGATCGGACGGGCATGCTGGCCGTGCCCTGTGTGCATGCCATCGGTCTGGCGCAACTGATACAGCTGTACCGCACCGGCATGCGCGCGTTGCAGTTGTGCACCCCACCGTGTGGGCAGTGCTCACGCTATCGTGACGATTATGCTCGTCGCGCAGTCGAACAGTTCAATCGGGTGGTGGAAAGCCGGGCAGGCGAGCGCATCGTGTTGCGCCGGCTGGATCCCGACCTCGCACGTGAGCGGTGCTGCGCGCTTTCGCAAGACGGCAACGTGCAGCATGCGCGCCGGCAGTTCCTCGCTCGCTGGTTCCGCAATCTCGATCGAACGGCCGTTGGTGACACGTGTGACAGCATAGGTAAAGACTGGCCCAGTGCGGATTTGCCGCCTCCCGAACCGGGTAAGGCGGCGGCTTTTTTTGCTCCCCGCATCGATCTGGCGCGTTGTGTCGGCTGTGACGCCTGCGTACGCATGTGTCCGCATGGCGTCATCACCGTCACCGAATCACCGCCTGCCTACGTGTTCGATGTCGATGCGTGTAGCGGTTGCGGTTTGTGTGTCGACGTCTGCGGGTACGATGCCATCGAGTTGGCGGAATGCGGCCTGATCACGCAGTGGGCAGTGCAGATGGACAGTGGTCGGTGTCGGGCCTGCGGTACGCATTATCACCGCCCGGCCGTACAGCGTGAGCCGACGGGACTGTGTCACGTGTGTTCGCGCGTCGATCATCGGCGCCAGCTGTTCCAGGTGCTGTGACCACGGAACCATCGGGCCGCATTACTGCGGGTAGGGGGACAACAGGGTACCGTGCGCGATCTGCGAAACGTAGCGGATGATGCACACAGCGTAACGTGACGATCGCGTCGGCGATCGTCGGATCAACGGACCTCGCTTACACCCAGCCGAGTGAATGGCTGGCATGACCACCTTTGCGCCGCCTCAGCGCGCCGTAGGTGTCATCGCTCGCTTTGCGTCCCGTGAGGATACCGAGGGCGGCACGTGTCGCGCGCTGCCCCTGGTTGGCCAGCTGCGCATTCTGGTCGTTGAGCGCGGCAACGCGAGCCGCGAGCTCGACGAGTTGTGTCCATGCCGCTTGCAGCGTGTCATCGCCGATCTCGGTAACGAAGCGACTGCCGCCGTCGATGCCGGGTGACAGACCGGCGGCGGTGAGCAGGCGATCGCGCGCTTTGACGCTGGGCTCCAGCGCCTTGAGTTCGGCGAGCTTCTCGTGCACCGCGGTGGTCAGCAACTCGGGGTCACGTCCGGTCAATGCCGTCTGTTCACGACGCAATACCGGTTCGAGTGTCTGCAGACCGTGCAGGCTGGCCTGCACGGTGGCGGCAAACGCCTTCGCCACCTGGTGACGATCCACGCTATTGCGCCCGGCCCAGTCCGGCTTCGAAGCTCAACATCTTGTCGGCGACGCGCGCCGGCTCGACGTGGAACGAGCCCGTTGCCAACGTATGCTGCACTTCCTGCACGCGACGCGTATCGACGACGGGCAGGTTGGCGATCTGCGCCTCCAGTGCCTGCATCTGCGCAGCCTGGTTCGACAGGTTTACCTGATCATTGCCCGATGCCCCGGTCTTGGCGGCGCTGCTGCCGCTGCGAGCGGAATTGGTGTTGCCGGTCGAAGCCTGCGACTTTGCGGCTTCGACGGCTTCGTGGGGCGGTCGCCCGCCGTTGCCACTGATTTCGATGCCCATTTTAGGTCACACCCTGATTGTTTCTGTTCACGCTCTGGATATCGTCCGACTTTTGACGGACTTTACTCAGCGCACGTAAGTTGTGAACTTGGTTCCGGAAAACGGCATGTTTGCCGGATTTCCACAAGGCGCGTCACAGTCAGTTTTCGATCACGATCACGCCACGGCGGTCGACCGTGCCCGTGATCACGCGGCCCGAGGTCAGGTTTTCGACCCTGATACGGTCGCCGTGGCTGCCATCTGCGAGTGCCTTGCCGCGCATCGTAACGTGCAACCCCCCGGTCGTGGCAACGATCTGTACCTGGGCGCCACGCTTCACCAGGCGTTCGCGCCGCAACAGCCCGGCATGCAGGGTATCGCCGGCATCCACCGCGCGCTTGGTGCGCAGGCCGACGACGTCGTCGAGGTGGGTGAAGTAGGCATGGTGCAGCGTGCTGGTGTCGGCTTCGGCGAGGGCCACGTCGTCGGCCTGCAGCGTCTGGCCGCGGATCAAGGGGCGGCGACTGACCACCACCTGCTCGATCAGTGCGACGCGGACCGGGACGTAGAGCTTCCAGGGTTTGCTGCCGTTACAGCGCACGCCGACCACGCCGCGGCCGCCGTTGAGGCCGTTGGGCGAATCGTAGGTCTCGAGCGGCACGTCGCAGGCCTGCAACTTGAGGCGGCTGTCGAGTTCGCCGACGCTGACCTGGGGTGTCCCCGATAGGGCGTCGGTCGCGGCGAGCGCATGCGCATGCGCGGCATCGCGGATGCTCTCGTGCGATTGCACGTCGGCGGTCGCATAGCCGGCCGCAAGCGAGATGGCGACGAGTAATCCGCCGGTTTTTTGACGCAGTTTGTCCATGCCATGGTTCATGCAGTGATCGTGCCGCCATCCCCGACTGCGCCCACTAAAGCTTGATAGGGGTATGCCGCTACGCTTTTGAATCCGTTTTCCCCGTTTGGAGACCTTCATGGCCGGGATACTCGACGGCGTGGATATGCGCACCAAACTCGCCGGACACAACCGCTTGGAGCTCTTGCTCTTCAGGCTTGGCGGCCGTCAACGCTTCGGTATCAACGTCTTCAAGGTCCAGGAAGTCATCCAGTGCCCACCGCTGACGCAGGTGCCGCATGCCAATCCGACGGTGCTTGGCATCGCCAACATGCGCGGCAAGACCATTTCGATTCTCGATCTCTCGCGTGCGATCGGTGCCGCGCCGGTGGGTGACCCGAGCGACAAGTTCGTGATCATCACCGAGTACAACCGCAAGGTTCAGGGCTTCCTCGTCGACTCGGTCGACCGCATCGTCAACATGAATTGGGAAGACATCCTGCCGCCGCCGAAAGGTGCGGCCGACGGTACCTACATGACGGCTGTTACGCAGGTCGACAACGAACTCGTCGAGATCGTCGACGTCGAAAAGGTGCTCAAAGAAGTGGTCGGCGGACAGGACGACGTTTCCGACGGCATCATCGTGCGTCGTGATGAATCATTGCCGCAACACGTGCTGTTGGCCGAGGATTCGAGTGTGGCGCGCAAGCAGGTCACGCGTGTGCTCGATCAGATGGGTGTCGAGTACACCACGGCGAACGACGGCGTGCAGGCTTACGAACAGCTCAAGCGCTGGCTCGACGAAGGCAAGGATGTCGAGAACTGGCTGGCGCTGATCATCTCGGACGTCGAGATGCCGCGCATGGACGGGTACTCGTTGACCAAGGCCATCCGTGAGCATCCGCAGCTGACGCATCTCCACGTCATTCTGCACACCTCGCTGAGCGGCGTATTCAACAAGGCCATGGTGCAAAAAGTCGGTGCCAATGATTTCCTTCCGAAATGGGAACCGGATACCCTTGCGATGATCGTTCAGGACCATCTCCGGCTGCATGCCGAAGAACGCGCTGCGCGCACCTGACATGCCATCGTGTCGACAAGGCTTGCAGAGGGAACCGTGAGCAACGCACTTTCGTCTGCCGAATACCAGGCGATCCACGACTTTCTTGAGGGCCATGCCGGCATCCGGCTTGGCACCGGCAAGGAATATCTCGTGACCAGCCGGCTCGGTCGTCTGCTGCCCACGCTGGGCCTCAGCACCTATGCCGAATTGGTGC
>JAGRHA010000452.1 GCA_020445205.1 Gammaproteobacteria bacterium | reverse complement strand
TACCACGTCGAGCGTGACCTCGGGCCGCACGGTCACCGTGTCGGTGTTCATGAGACCACCGGCAGTGTCTTCGGGATACGACAGCACGGCCTGCAGGCGATGTCGGCGCTGGTCGTCGAGTGCATCCATGACCTGCGCGGTGATTGCCGCCGGCATCTGTTGCACGAGGTCGGCGAGATCGTCGAGGTCGAGATTCTCGGTTGCCGCGAGGAGTTCCTCGGCATCCATGTGGCGGATCAGCTGGCTGCGCACCTCTTCGGTGACCAGCAGCAGAATCTGGCCGTCGTGTTCCTCGTCGACGAGGTTCCAGACGATTTCGCGCTCGGCGACCGGCAGCGACTCGAGCAGGTGGGCGATCTCTGCGGGAGCGAGGCTGCGCAGCAGGCGCGTCGCTTCGCGTACCGCGCCCGAGGCGAGGATCTCCTGCAGACGCGTCAGGCGATTTTCTTCGGTGATTTCGGCCTGGCTGCTCATGGTGCTGTCAATTCCGTGTGCACGACACGGATGCCTCTGGGTCTCGCGTCTACCCCGCGGTCACGCTTCTGCGCGCTGATCTGCCGCTGGAATGCAGGAGGTCGACGACGATTCGGCGGCTGCAGGGCGCAAAGCCTGCGTGCCGGGTTTCGCAGAGTGTAGCAGCCTCGACTGCCGTTCAAGTATTCGATCAGTGACGTTTCTCGAGGTCCGCCAACAGTGCGTTCACGTCGACCTGGTCGGGTACCGCAAAGGCCTGCTGCGCTATCGCTTCGAGCTCCGCGGCATCGAGTGAGCGCACACGTTCGCGCACGTCGAGGATCGCTGCGGGCTGCATGCTGAGGTCGCGCAGGCCCATGCCGATCAGCAGTGGCAGGAAGCGCATCTCGCCGGCCATCTCGCCGCACATGCCAACGGCGGTGCCGGTGACGCGGCACGCGCGCAGCACCTCGTGGATCAGACGCAGCACGGCGGGATGCGTGGGGTCGTAGAGATAGGTGAGCTCGTCGTCGACGCGGTCGATTGCCAGCGTGTACTGGATCAGATCGTTGGTGCCGATCGACAGGAAGTCGAGCCGCGAGGCAAACGCATGCGCGGCCAACGCCGCGGCCGGTACCTCTATCATGCCGCCGATCGGCAGGTCGGGGTCATACGCCAGACCGTCGGCATCGAGCTGCTTTCTGGCGGTATCGATGATGCGCTGCGCCTGATCGACCTCCCAGATACTCGTCAGCATTGGCAGCATCAGGCGTACCGGGCCGAATGCCGAGGCACGCAGGATGGCACGCACCTGCGGATAGAACAGTTCGGGTTCCTTGAGGCACAGACGGATCGCCCGCATGCCCAGCGCCGGGTTGGTGGCGGCCATGCTGTGCGTGCCACCACCAGGTTGCTTGTCGGCGCCCAGATCGAGCGTGCGGATCGTGACGGGTTGTCCGTGCATACCATTGACGACGGACAGGTACGCGGCGAAGTGCTCCTCCTCGTCGGGTGGTGCAGCGCGATTCATGTAGAGGAATTCGGTGCGATACAGGCCGATGCCATCAGCGCCGTTGGCGCGCGCCGCGACGACATCGTCGGCGAGTTCTATGTTGGCCTGGATCGCGATGCGCTGACCGTCGCGCGTCGTCGCCGGTTCTGCGCGTCGCCGCCGCAACTGGTTGGTGCGCGTTGCCGCAGCGTCACGCAGCGACTCGAAATACGCCAGCATCGTGTCATCGCAGTCGGCCAGCACGACGCCGTTCTCTGCATCCAGGAGCAGGTGTTCGCCGTGCTGCAGGCAGGTCGTGGCGCAGCGCGCACCGACCACGCCGGGCAGGCCCAGGTTGCGCGCCAGGATCGCCGTGTGCGACATCGGGCCGCCGTAATCGGTGACGAAACCGGCGACGCCCTGGTTCTTCATGAGGATGACGTCGGCGGGCGTGAGGTCTTCGGCGAGCACGATCTGTCCCTGCAGACTGCCGAACTGCGGCTCGTGTTGCTCGAGCAGGATATTGACGATGCGGCTGACGACGTGGTCTATGTCGTCACAGCGCGTGCGCAGGTACGAGTCGTCCATCTGCTCGAAAACCCGCACCAGGGCATCGCGGTGCTGCTGCAGCGCCCATTCGGCACTGAAGCCCTCGTTGCGGATCAACTGGATCGGCTGACTCGACAGGGCCTTGTCTTCGAGCATCAGCAGGTGGGTGTCGATGAACTCGGCGATGTCCGACGGTGTGTCACGCGGGATCTGCTGACGCACGCTGCGCAGCTGCTCTCCGGCCGTGTGCAACGCGCGTTCGAAGCGTGCGACCTCGGCCTCGATTTCATGTGTATCGATCCAGCTCGGCGTAACGCATACGGGACCGCGGCAGACCAGGAAGGCATCACCGGACGCGATCTTGGATGCGCCACTGATGCCGGTGCCGACGCAGGCGACGCTCATTCACCCTCGCCGAACTTGTCGTCGATGAGGTCGACCAGGGCCTGCATCGCCTGCTCCTCGTCTTCACCGCTGACCTGTAGCGTCAAGACGGTACCACGGCTTGCGGCCAGCATCATGACGCCCATGATGCTCTTGCCGTTGACGCGCTGGCCCTGCTTGTCGAGCATGACTTCGGACGCATAGCCGCTGGCGACACCG
Source organism: Gammaproteobacteria bacterium (assembly GCA_020445205.1). Lineage (GTDB taxonomy): Bacteria > Pseudomonadota > Gammaproteobacteria > Chromatiales > Chromatiaceae > Thiosocius. Next base: position 10,196 of record JAGRHA010000452.1, on the reverse strand, counting down.
ACGAGCTTGGCCGCAGCACGTGCATGCAGGCCGAGTTTGTTGGAGATCGTCACATCGCGCGTCAGCATGGCAGGGTCCGGCGTTTCATGGTGGTGGACAGATCGTCAGGCAGCTGCCCGGATGAAGGGTGTGTCGAGGTCCGCAAGTCTGTTCATCCCTTGCCCTGCAGGCGCTGAGCATCGTCGAAAGGGCAGGCGATGATGCCGCGGCTGCCGCCTTCCGCGGCCTTGCTCGTCAGCGTATCGAGATCGTCACCCGGGTAATTGAATACGCGCACCAGCATCGGCAGGTTGAGCCCGGCCAACACGTTGGTGCGGCCGTCACCGCAGGCCACGGCCTGTGCGACGTTGTGCGGTGTGGCACCGAACAAGTCCGTGAGCACCAGCACACCGGCGCCATGGTCGAGGACCTTGAGCATGCTGCGCGCACGTTCGAGCACCGGATCGACGGCAGCATCGGGTGGCACTTCGAGACATTTCACCGCGAGCGTCGAGTGGCCGATGATGCGCATGGCGATATGCAGCAGCGAAGAGCCGACGCCCGGATGTGTGATCAGTAGAACGCCGACGCTCATGGCAGCTCCCGGTGGTTGCGCACGACATCGCGTCCCTGCGATCGCAGAAATCGTTCCAGTTCTTCGATCAGATAGACCGAGCGGTGCTGGCCACCCGTGCAGCCGATCGCAATGGTCAGGTAGCTGCGACCCTCGCGTTCGAAGCACGGGATCCAATGCACCAGAAACTCGCTGATCTCGCTGAGCAGCGCGCGCACCTGCAGGTCGTTGCCGAGGAAGCTCGCCACCTCGGCATCGCGTCCCGTGAGTGGGCGCAGTTCCGGGTGCCAATGTGGATTGGGCAGACAGCGCGCGTCGAACACGAAGTCGGCATTGCGTGGCAGGCCGTGCTTGAAGCCGAACGACTGCAGCATGATGGACATCTCGCCACGGTCGCGGTCGGCGACACGCGCACGGATGATTTCGCGCAATTCATGCAGCGTCGTGCGCGAGGTATCGATCTTGAGTCGCGACAGGTCGAGCAGGGGCTCGAGCATGCGCCGTTCGAGGGCGATCGCCTGTTCCAGGGTATGCTCGTCATCGGTCAGCGGGTGACGACGACGCGTTTCACTGAAGCGCTGAATGAGCACGTGGTCTTCGGCATCGAGAAACACGACTTCACAATCGACACCGTGGTCGCGCAATCGTTTGATCATGGCCGGCAGTTGGTCGAGTTCGGTGCCCGGGCTGCGCGCGTCGATGCCGATCGCCGTCAGTTGGCGGGTTGCGGTCGGATGCGTCGTGATGTCGCGTACCAAGGCGTCGAACAGCGATACCGGCAGGTTGTCGATGCAGTAGAAACCGGCATCTTCGAGCACATGCAAAGCGATGCTCTTACCCGATCCGGACAGACCGGTAACCAGGATCACGCGAGGGGTTTCGTTGTTGCTGCGGACCTTGGGCATGCCGGTGTCTGGGCTTTTGGCCGGATCTCGTCGTTGAACCTGGAAGTTTAGCCGCTGTGCCGTGCGGATGCCGAGGTCGGTGTGTTGTGGACGGGGCGATGCGGTGTGCCGGGAAGCCGCTTCGCTAGCTGCGTGCCGTGGTGTCGCGCAAGGGCGCCAGCTTCAGCCCTGTTCCATGATCGCCTGCTGCTGGCGCTCGATCAGGACCTCGGCGGCATCATAGCCCTTGAGCCGCAACAGGTGATTGCGCACTGCCGATTCGACGAGGACGGCGAGGTTGCGCCCGGGTGCCACCGGTACCGTCACTTGCGGGATCGACACACCGAGTACGTTGCGGTCGGCATGCGCACCCGACAATCTGTCCATGCTCGAGATCTGCTCCGTCGACATGCGCATCAGGTGCACGATCAGACGCAGGTACTTGGTGCGCTTGATCGCGCTGTCGCCGAACATCGCGCGAATGTTGAGGATGCCCAGACCGCGCACCTCGAGAAACTCGCGCAGCAAAGGCGGGCAGGTACCGCTGACGATGTCGGGTGCGATGCGGGTAAATTCCGGCGCGTCGTCGGCGACCAGGCGGCTGCCGCGCGTTATCAGGTCGAGCGCGAGTTCGCTTTTGCCCACAGCTGGGTCGCCGGTCAGCAGCACGCCCATGCCGAGTACTTCGAGAAACACGCCGTGCAACGTGGTTTTCTCGGACAGGAACAGCGAAGCGTAGTACTGCAGATTGTCGAGTACCTGACTGTCGGGCAGTGGCGAACGCATGAGCGGAACGCCTGCGGCTTCCGCACGTTCGGCCAGTTCGGGCGGGCCCTCGATACCGCTGACCAGGACCACCAGCGCCGGCTGGTTGTCGAACAGTTGTTCCATCGCGCGCTTGCGTCCATGCGGCCCAAGGCCCTCGATGTAGCTCTCTTCGGCGTGACCGATGACTTGTACGCGGTTGGGATGGATGTAGTTGAGCGGTCCGGCGATGATGCCGGTGCTGGAGTCGCTCTTCTCGGAGATGATGGCTTTGTCGGAGCCCGATTGGCCGGCGACCCACGACAGCTTGAGACGTTCGGCCAACGCCTCGAACAGGTCGCTGACCTTGATCCTATGCGGCATGAGTCGTTGAGCGGCCGCTCAGTATGGCCAATGCCTCTTCCGGGTCTGCTTCACGCAGTCGTTGGCACAGCTCGTCGTCATTGAACATGCGGGCGAGGGTGCTCAGCAATTGCAGGTGTTCGTCGGTGGCCTCTTCGGGCACCAGCAGCGCGAACACGAGGTCGACGGGTTTGCCGTCGAGGGCGTCGAAATCGACGGGCTGGTCGAGGCGCAGAAAGGCTCCGTGGGTTTCGCTGATGCCGGGCATGCGGGCGTGTGGCAATGCCACGCCGCCCGCGAGCCCGGTGCTTCCCAGCCGCTCGCGCTCGAGCAGGCGCTCGAATACGGGCTCGGCCTCGAGCTCGGCACCGTTGCCGGCGAGCAGGCGTGCAGCCTGCTCCAGGATGCGCTTCTTGCTCGATGCCGGATCAGCGATGCTGATCCGGTGCAGTTCGAGAATGCCTTCGGGAAGCATGGTCTTGCCTGCGCGGTCAGCCAGCGGCCTCGGCCGATTCGCGGTGACCATTGCCACGGTGGCTCTTAACTTTCTCTTTGTGCTTGAGCACCTGGCGGTCGAGTTTGTCCACGAGCGAGTCGATCGCTGCGTACATGTCTTCGTGGACGGCATCGGCGAACACATCCGCGCCGGCGATATGCACGGTCGCCTCGGCTTTCTGCACGAGCTTCTCGACGCTCAGGATCACGTGCACATTGGTCACGTGGTCGAAATGCCGTTCGAGGCGGGCGATTTTCTCGCCAACGTACGACCGCAGAGCGTCGGTGATATCGACATGATGACCGGTCAGGTTGACTTGCATAGGTCTTCTCCTTGCGATGCAGCGCCCATCAGGCCAGGCGCTTGCGTTCATTCGACGGCGGGATCGCCATCGATTCACGATATTTGGCAACCGTCCTGCGCGCCACGTTGATGCCCTGGTCAGCCAGGATGGCGGCAATCTTGTTGTCAGACAGGGGTTTGTTGGGTTTTTCGGCGCCGATCAGCTTCTTGATCAGGGCGCGGATCGCGGTCGCCGATGCCTCGCCGCCCGATGCCGTGCTGACGTGGCTGGAAAAGAAGTATTTGAACTCGTAGGTGCCGCGCGGCGTATGCATGTACTTCTGCGTGGTCACCCGTGAGATGGTCGACTCGTGCATTTCCAGTGCCTCGGCGATATCGCGCAACACCAGCGGTTTCATTGCCTCCTCTCCATATTCGAAGAAATTGCGCTGAAAGTCGACGATCTGTGTGGCGACGCGCAACAGGGTGTCGTTGCGGCTCTGCAAACTCTTGATGAACCACCGTGCCTCTTGCAGATGGTTCTTCATGGTCACGTTGTCGGTGCTGTTGTCGGCACGCCGGATCATATTGGCGTACTCGGCATTCACCCGCAGTTTGGGGGCGGCATCGGGGTTGAGTTCGACGCGCCATTGGTTGTTGCGCTTGTACACGAACACGTCGGGCTCGACGTAACTCGGCGCCGTCTGCGCCACGCTGGTCCCGGGGCGCGGGTTCAGCGAGCGAATCAGGTGGATCACCGACATCAACTCGTCACCGTCGATCTTGAGGCGACGTCGCATCTGCGCTTCGTCCTGCTGGGCCAGGGAGTCAAAGTGCTCGCTAACCAGCGAGATCGCTTCGCGACGCCATTCGAAGTCTTCGGGCAGCTGCCGCAGCTGGATCAGCAGACACTCGCGCAGGTCGCGCGCGGCGATGCCGGGCGGGTCGAAGGCCTGCACGCGGTGCAGCACGGCCTCGACCTCGTCGAGTTCGATCTCCGAATCGTCGACGCTGGCGAGGATGTCCTCGAGACTGGCGTTGAGATAGCCGTCCTCGTTGATGCTGTCGATGATGGCCTCGGCGATCGCCATGTCGCTGGGGCCGAACGGCGTCAACTGCATCTGCCAGATCAGATGATCCTGCAACGATTCACCGACGCTCTGCTGGTTGAGGAAATCCTGGTTGTCGTCGCCCGACGCCGCGCTGCCACTGCCGGCCGGGGCGATGCTGTCGTAGATGTCGTCCCAGACGGTGTCGACCGGAAGTTCGTCGGGCATCGTCTCGGATTCGATCGAGATCTCGCTCTCGTTGTTTGGATCGTTGCCCGCTTCGCTGGTCTCGCGCGTCGCTTCCTCACGGCGTTCCGACTCCTCCCGGCGCGGCGTCTCGTCGTCGGTTTCCAGCATCAGGTTCGACTCGAGCGCTTCCTGGATCTCCTGTTTCAGGTCGAGCGTGGACAGCTGCAGCAGCTTGATAGCCTGCTGCAGTTGGGGCGTCATCGTGAGGTGTTGGCCCAGGCGAAGCTGGATCGTGGGCTTCATTCGGATGTTATCTGGTACGAAATTTGTTTACGTTGCCTTTGGCTTCATTCTAGCGCAACTGCGCAGTGCGCCAATCATGCGCTTGTCTTGTGGGTTTGACGCCCGTCAGTGCGCTCGGCGGCGGATGGCGGGTCGTCTCACAAGCGGAAATTCTCGCCAAGATAAACCGAACGCACGCGCGGGTCTTCTAGAATTTCGTTCGGTGCGCCGAGTGCCAGCACGGCACCCTCGTTGATGATGTAGGCGCGGCTGCAGATGCCGAGCGTCTCACGCACATTGTGGTCGGTAATCAGGATACCGATGCCACGCTCGGCCAGCTGCGTGACGATACGCTGGATGTCGAGCACCGATATCGGGTCGATACCGGCAAATGGCTCGTCGAGCAGGATGAAACGTGGCTCGACAGCGAGTGCGCGCGCGATTTCGAGACGCCGGCGCTCGCCCCCCGACAGGCTGATGGCCGCATTGTCACCGAGCTGGCGGATGCCGAACTCGTGCAACAGGCCGTCACACAGGGCTTCGCGGTCGGCGCGGTTGAGGTCGTGCCGCAGCTCGAGCACGGCGAGCACGTTCTCGCGCACGCTGAGGCGGCGGAAGATCGAGGGTTCCTGCGCCAGGTAGCCGAGGCCGAGACGTGCGCGTTGGTGCATCGGTCGGTCGGTGAGATCGTGTTCGCCGAGCATGACGCGACCCTGATCCGCCGGCACCAGCCCGGCCATCATGTAGAAGGTCGTGGTCTTGCCGGCGCCGTTGGGACCCAGCAGGCCCACGACCTCGCCGGCGGCGACGCGCAGCGACACGCCGTTGACGACGGTGCGTCCGCGGTAAGCCTTGACGAGGTCTTCAGCGGCGAGCTGGCTCATGGCGCCCCGGTGTGCGTGCCGGCCTATTGCCCCGGCGCCTGGATCGATATCCGCACCCGCTGCTTGCCTTGCGCCGCGGCGCCGGCCTTGACCACCGAGCGCACACGGTCGTACACGATGCGATCGCTGGCCATGCGGTCCTGGCCCTGAATCAGTACCGCGTCGCCGGTCATGACGAGATTCTCGCTGCCGACCTCGTATTCGACCTGCTTGGCTTCGCCTTTGACGGGGCCTTTGGTCGACTGCTGTTCGAAATGCACCGGTGCGCCGCGTGCGACGATCTTCGACGTTTTGCGGTCCTGCTGGTACACCGTGACGATGTCGGCACGGACGTGGATCGAGCCCTGGCGCAGGTCGACGTCACCCTTGTAGACGCTGATGCCTTTGCCCTCGTCGATGTCGACGCTGTCGGCGGCGAGTTCGATGGGTTGCTGGCGGTCGGATTCGAGTGCCGGCGACAGCGCCGGGGTGAGACACAGGGCCAGCGCCACGAGCAGCGTACGGCCGCGGGTGCCGATCTCCGCCAGGGTGGGTGCTTGATCATTCGGCATGTGTCGCGCCCGGTACATAGTGGCCTTTCACCTGAGACAGAAACTTTATCCGCGACGGCGGTCGTAGCCATGCCTGCATGCCGACGGCGTCGAGCCAGTCGCGGTCGGTTTCTACCCTAACCTTTTCATCTGTTTCCGCATAGTCCTGCTGCGGCTGTACGCGCAGGTTGCGGGTGTCGATACGCACGGGGCGGTTGCGGGCATCACCGTCGCGCATGATCGCGACGTCGCCGCTCAGCAGCACGAGTTCGCCGTCGGCGGAGATCAACGCGCTCTGCGAGCGCACGTCCCAGGGTGGTGACTCGAGTTGGAATACCTGCAGCTGTGGCTGCTGCAGTTCGGTGGTGTCGTCATCGGTGTAGTGGTGCGCGCGCTCGGCCTGCAGTCGATGCGCGGGTTGCCCGGTTTCGTTCATCTGGGTCACATCGAAACCGCGGATGTAGTAGTCGATCTCGCGTGGGCCGCTTTTCTGTTGGGTCTGCTCGGGCGCGGGCGGTTCGGCATCACGCAGCCACCAACTGACGATCGCGGCGGCAACGAGCAGCAGGGCGAGGATGGGACGGTAGCGGCGCACGTGCCGATCAGGCCGTGTACAGTTGCATCAGCCGCTGCAGGTTGCCCTGCGCGTCCATGATGAGTTCGCACACCTCGCGCGCGGCTCCGCGCCCACCACCACTCGGTGTGATCCAGTGCGCGTGCTGCTTGGCGAGTTCGTGCGCGTCCTGTACGGCGATCGCGAGGCCGACCTTGGTCATCACGGGCAGGTCGACGACATCGTCACCGACATACGCGATCTGCTCGTCGCTGAACCCCGTGAGCTGTTTGAGTTCTTCGTAGGCGGGGAGCTTTTGCCGCTTGCCCTGGTAGAGGCGCTCGATGCCCAGGCTGGCCATGCGGATGCGCACGACCTCCGAGGTGCGCCCGGTGATGATGGCGATCTGCACCCCGGTCTCCTGCAGCATCACCATGCCGTGGCCGTCCTTGGAATTGAACGCCTTGTACTCCTGGCCATCGTCGCCGATGAACAGGCTGCCGTCGGTGAGCACGCCGTCGACATCGAAAATGATCAGGCGGATGGCCGCGGCCTTGTGCTGAATGTCCTGCATAGTTATTGCTTCCTGGGCTGGGGTCCGATCACACCACGCCCGCGCGCAGCAGGTCGTGCATGTTGAGTGCGCCACACAGGCGATCATCGGCATCGATCACGAGCAGGGCGTTGATCTTCTTCTGCTCCATCAGGTTGAGCGCCTCGACGGCGAGACGATCGGGCGCGATGCGTTTGCCACCCGGCGTCATGACGTCGGCGACCGTTGCCGCACGCACGTCGACACCGCGATCGAGGCAGCGGCGCAGGTCGCCGTCGGTGAATACGCCTACCGCGTGGCCGTGGTCGTCGACCACGGCGGTCATGCCGAGGCCTTTCGCCGTCATTTCCATAAGCGCGTCGCGCAGCGGCGCATCGGTATGCACGGCGGGGATCTGCTCCCCTTTGTGCATGATGTCATGAACGTGCAACAGCAGGCGGCGGCCGAGGCTGCCGCCGGGGTGCGACAGCGCGAAGTCCTCGGCGGTGAAGCCGCGGGCCTCGAGAAGCGCGATCGCGAGTGCGTCGCCCATCACCAGGGCGGCCGTGGTGCTTGCGGTCGGCGCGAGGTCGAGCGGACAGGCTTCCTTGGCGACGCTGACATCGAGGCTCACATTGGCTTCGCGCGCCAGCGTCGATGTCGGTTTCCCCGTCATGCTGATCAACGGCGCCCCCATGCGCTTGATCAGCGGCACGATGGTGACGATCTCGCTGGTCTCGCCCGAATTGGACAGTGCCAGAACCACGTCGTTCGGCGTGATCATGCCGAGGTCGCCGTGGCTGGCCTCGCCGGGGTGGACGAAGAAGGCGGGACTGCCGGTGCTCGCCAGGGTCGCGGCGATCTTGTTGGCGATGTGTCCGGATTTGCCCATGCCGGTGACCACGATGCGGCCCTCGCAGGCGAGCAGGTAGGTGCACGCGCGCACGAAATCGTCGTCGATGCGGGCCTCGAGAGCGCGCACGGCTTCATTTTCTATTTTGATGACGCTGACCGCGGATCGGCGAAGTTCGTCGGCGTTGGGACTCATCGTTGGTCCTTGTTCGAAGTGGGCCGGGCGGTTCAGGCTGCTTGTGCGTGCCAGATCAGCCAGCTCTGGTACGCGATGAAACAGACCAGCAGCAGGCCGCCCTCCGTGCGGTTGATGATGCCATGGGTCTGAGTGCCACGTCCCATGATGAACAGTGCCAGTGTCAGTGCCAGCATGACCAGCATATCGCGTTCGGCGACCTCGGCCGGGATTCCGCCGGGTGCGAGGAGACCGGGCACGCCGAGCACGGCGAGCAGGTTCCAGATGTTGGAACCGACGATATTGCCGATTGCCAGGTCGTGTTCTTTCTTGATGGCGCTCATGACGCTGGCCGCGAGTTCCGGCAGGCTGGTGCCGATGGCGACGATCGTGAGACCGATCAACAGGTCGCTGACACCGAGCGCCGTGGCGATTTCGACGGCGCCCCAGACGAGCATGCGCGAACTCGCGATCAGCGTGACCAGACCGACGACGAACCAGACCGTCGCCTTGAGATTGCTGAGATCGCTCGGAATCTCGGCCTCGATCTCTTCGGCCAGCGGATCGTGGTCGCGCCGCTTCTGGCCGATGCGGATGAGCGCCAGCATCGTCAGCGCGAGGGCGATCAGCAGCAGCACGCCGTCGATGCGGCCGAGGTCGTCGTCGATCAGCAGTACGAAGGTGCCGACGCTGACGGCGAGCAGCAGCGGGTATTCGCGTCGCAGCATGTCGGACTTCACCATCAACGGCGCGATCAGTGCGGTGGTGCCGAGAATCAGTGCGATGTTGGCGATATTGGAGCCGATGGCATTACCCACGGCCAAGCCGGTGTTGCCTTGTATCGCTGCCATCGCCGAGACCAGGATCTCGGGCGCCGAGGTGCCGAAACCGACGATGGTCAGGCCAATCAGCAGGGGGGGTACGCCAAGGTTGCGGGCGAGGGCGGCGGCACCGATCACGAAGCGGTCGGCACCCCAGACGAGCAGCGCGAAACCCAGCAGAATGGAGCCGACGGCAAGCAGCATTTCAGAGCAATCAGGGGGAAACTACGGGAACGCGGATTGTGGCGAAACGCGTGCGGCTTGTCCAAGTGCGGCCACGGCAACACGCGCGCCGCTGTATCGCGTCGATGTCAGTCGGCACTGACCTTCGTCGCGCCACAGCGGGCGCAGCGATAGCGGGTGACCAGGCGGCCGAGTTTGACGTCGAATACCGAGGCCTTGTCGACTTCCCACTTGTGGTGGCCGTTGCGACACAGCGTATTGCCACGATGGCGTTCGCTGGCTTTGCGCGGCTTGAAAGGTAGAATCTCGCCCATACGGTGTTCCTGCCTTCCCTTGATTCACAGGCTGGCCATGTCGAATTTTAACCCGCCGCGGCGCCTGCTGCTCGGTACCGTGGGCTGGGAGCGCGCCGACTGGCTCGCTGGCTATTATCCCGATGACTTGCCGCCCGATTGGCGTCTGGCCTATTACGGCAACGATTGCGATTGCGTGTTCATTCCCGGCCACGTGTGGCGCGCGGCCGACAGCGACCTGTTGCGGGAACAATTCGCTCAGCGGCCGCCGGGGTTGCGTTGTTTCGTCGACCTGGGTGCTGCGCAGGCACATGAATGTGCCTGGCTCGAGCTGCTCGATCCCGAGCACGATGTGCTGCTGGGTGATGCCATCGACGCGCATGATGGGCGCTTCGCGCGATGGCGGGCTGACGGCAGCGATACGTGGCGTGACCCGCGGTCGGGTGCTTGTCTCGTGCTCTGGCAGGCTCTCGAGGACGACCTGCGCGCATGGCGCAGGCGGGCCGAGCAGCTTGATGCGGATACGCGTGC
>JAGRHA010000451.1 GCA_020445205.1 Gammaproteobacteria bacterium | reverse complement strand
CGTGACGGCGACTGACTTCGACCTGCTCCACCGTACCATCGAGCTCAATCAGCAGCTGGCCGAGATCGCCTTTGCGCATGGCACGCACGCGGGTGGCGGCAACGAGTGCGTTGCGGTGCACGCGCTGAAACAAGCCCGGCAGACGCTCTTCGATGGCGCGCAAAGATTCTTCGGTCAATGCCATGCCGTTTTCGCGCCACACCTCGACGTATTTGCTGTCGGCACGCAGAAACACGACCTCGGCCGCGGGAATACGTTGCGTGCTGCCGCGGTAGCTCACCAGCAGATAACCCTCGGCATCACCCAGGGCCGCCTGCTGTTCGCCGCTGAGCGCGCGCGCCTTGGCCAGTGCACGATGCAGGCGGTCCGGGCGCACGGGCTTGAGCAGGTAATCGATGGCGTTGGCCTCGAACGCGGCCAGTGCATGCTCGTCGTACGCGGTGATGAAGATCACGGCCGGTGGTTGCGGCTGCGCGGCGAGTTCGAGCGCTGCGCGGATGCCGTCCATGCCGGGCATGCGGATGTCGAGCAGGACGAGGTCAACCGCTTCGCGCGCACACACCGCGAGCACCTCGGCACCGTTGGCCGCCTGGGCGACGATCTCGTGACCCGTGCCCTGTGCTGCCAGCAGTGCGGCCAGACGTGCGCGTGCCGGGGCTTCATCATCGGCGATGACGATCCTCATGCCGGTGCCACCGGGAAGTGCACGCGGACTTGATAACAATCGTCGACGCGTCCGACCACCATGCCCGCGCGATCACCGTATGCGGCATCGAGACGTTCGCGCACGTTCTGCTGCGCCATGCGGTTGCCGCGCCGCGTCTGTTCCGGGGCACCGGCCGGCAGGGTGTTGCGTACCGCAAGCGTGATCACACCGCCGCGGTAGCGCCCACTGATCGCGACCTCGCCGCCCGTCATCGACGGCTCGACACCGTGGTAGACCGCATTCTCGAGCAACGGCTGCAACAACAACGCTGGCAGCGCCGCATCGAGCGGCAGATCCGGGACATCCCACGTTACGCGCAAGCGGTCGCCAAGGCGCTGCTGCTCGATTCGCAGGTAGCCCTCGGCGAGCTCGAACTCGCGCTGCAGTGTCGACAGTGTCTGCGCATCGGACAAGGTGGCGCGGAATAGATCCGAAAGATCCTCCACCACCTGCTCGGCGAGATCCGCGTCGACGCGGGTGAGGCTGGCGATCGTATTCATGCTGTTGAACAGGAAATGCGGGCGGATGCGCGCCTGCAATGCCTGCAGCCGCGCCTGCGACTCCGCGAGTTCGCGCTCACGCTCGCGGTGCTGTTCATAGAGGTAGCGCAAAAGCACGGCACCGACGATGCCGGCGATGGCGAGATGGTGCGCCAGTGCGGGCAGACGCGGCGCACCGTCACGCAGCCCCAGCAGTTCGGCCGCCATGAACACCCCCAGCGTGACCAGCAGCACGAGCAGCCACGCCAGCAGCCCCGCCATGGCATGCGACAGACGGCCGAGCGGCAGGCGTAACGCGCAATACAGCGCCGCCACGGTCAGGGTGATCCATTGAATGTACAACGAGCGCAGACTGAGCACGGTCCAGAACTGATCGGTAGCCGGAAACGCCGCGAGGGTCAGTACCACAGCCAACAATTCGGCGCTGACGACCACCGCGAAGACCATGCGGATGGCGCAAAAATTCGGCAGGAACGCGCGCGGCGCAGACTCACTCATGCCGGCAGTATAGGTAACGGTCTGATCACGCTCTAATTTATCGGCAAACGCGCGAGCGGCTTGACGACTGGCGCCGGCGTGATCGACGCCGCGCGCGCCGCGGCAACCGGCGTCGGCGGCGTGCGAGTTCCGACAGCCGTGCGCGGGCCCGTATAATCCCGCCCTCGTCATCAACCCGGGTGCCCGATCCGATGTCCGACAAGAAACTCTGGGCCGGCCGATTCGCCGAACCCACCGACGCCTTCGTCGAAGCGTTTACCGCCTCGGTCGAGTTCGACCAGCGCCTCGCGCCATACGACATCCAGGGCTCGATCGCCCATGCCGGCATGCTGGCCAAACAGGGCATCATCAGCGCGGACGAACGCGACAGCATCGTCAGCGGCCTGCTCAGGATTCTCGCCCGCATCGAGGCCGGCGAATTCCCGTGGTCGGTTGCCCTAGAAGACGTCCACATGAACATCGAATCCGCGCTGACCGACGACATCGGCATCGCCGGCAAGAAGCTGCACACCGGGCGCTCGCGCAACGACCAGGTCGCCACCGACGTGCGTCTATGGTTGCGCGCCGAACTGACCGACATCCGTATCAAGCTGCGTCAGCTGCAGCACGCCCTGCTCGACCTCGCCGAGCGCGAAGCGGAGACGATCCTGCCGGGCTTCACGCATCTGCAGACCGCGCAGCCGATCACCTTCGGTCATCACATGATGGCGTGGTTCGAGATGCTCGAACGCGACCACGACCGTCTCGTCGACGGTGCCAAGCGGGTCAACGTGATGCCGCTCGGCGCCGCCGCACTGGCCGGCACGAGCTATCCCATCGATCGTGAATTCACCGCGCACGAACTGGCGTTCGAACGTCCGGCTGAAAACTCGCTGGACGCAGTTTCGGATCGCGATTTCGCTATCGAGTTCGCGGCTGCGGCGAGCATCCTCATGATGCACCTGTCGCGCATGAGCGAAGAACTCATCCTGTGGTCGTCGGCACAGTTTGCGTTCGTCACCCTGTCGGACAGCTTCTGTACCGGCTCGTCGATCATGCCGCAGAAGAAGAACCCCGACGTACCGGAACTGATCCGCGGCAAATCGGGGCGCGTGTTCGGTCACCTGATGGCCTTGCTGACGCTGATGAAATCGCAGCCTCTCGCTTACAACAAGGACAATCAGGAAGACAAGGAACCGCTGTTCGACGCCGTCGACAACATCAAGGGATCGCTGAAGGTGTTCGCCGACATGGTGCCGGCGATCAGTTGCAATCGCGACGCCATGCGTGCGGCTGCACTGAAGGGCTTTGCGACCGCGACCGATCTCGCCGACTATCTGGTCAGAAAGGGCATCGCCTTCCGTGATGCACACGAGATCGTCGGCAAATCGGTGGCCCATTGCGTCACGAAACAGTGCGACCTGGCCGACCTCAGCCTTGAGGAGTTACGTGATTTTTCACCGCAGATCGAGGCCGATGTCTTCGATTTCCTCACACTCGAGGGCTCTGTGGCCGCACGCGACCATATCGGCGGCACCGCGCCGGCGCAGGTCCGCGCCGCCATCGCGCGTGCGCGCGCCCGGATCAGCTAACGCAAAACCCTCAAAATCGCGCCATTCGCGCCGCTAGTCCTTTCGATCAGGGTCGTCACGCAGCAAGGCCCGCTATTACAAGCGAAAGGGACACATCATGCTCCAGACAGTCCGTTTGGCACTGGCAGTTTGCCTGGCGGTTATGGGAATGTCGGGCCACGCTGCCAACTTCGACCTCGCGCAGGTGCGCGAATCCGGCGTACTCCGGCACCTCGGCGTGCGCTACGCGAACTTTGTCACCGGCGCCGGTGACGGCCTCGACGTCGAGCTCATGAGGGGCTTCGCCACCGACCTCGGGGTACGTTACGAATTCGTGCCGACCACCTGGGAGGGTGTGTTCGGCGACCTTACCGGCACCCAGGCGCGACGTCACGGCGATGGCGCCGAGCGTTTCGGCAAAGCGCCGGTACGCGGCGATGTCGTCGCCAACGGCATGACCGTGCTCGCTTGGCGCACCCAGGTGGTCGCGTTCTCCGAGCCGACGTTTCCGTCCGGGGTCTGGCTGGTGGCACGCGCCGATTCGACGCTGCAGCCGATCGTTCCCAGTGGCAGCCTCGACCATGACATCGTCGCGACCAAGGGCCAGCTCGGCGGCAGCAGCGTGTTGGCGCTGCCCAACACCTGCCTCGATCCGGGCCTTTACCAACTCGAATCGACTCGGGCCGACATCCGTCTCGCACCCAAGGAACGCAAGCTCAACGAGATGATACCGGCGCTGCTCAACCGTGACGCCGAAACCACCCTACTCGACGTTCCCGATGCATTGGTCGCACTCGAGCGCTGGCCCGGCGAGATCAAGGTACTGGGACCGATCTCCGACCACCAGCGCATGGCGGTCGCTTTCCGCCCCGAATCCGTGGCGTTGCGCGAGGCTTTCAATGCCTACTTCGCACGCATCCGCGAGAATGGAACGTACCAGCAGATGGTGACGAAGTACTACCCGGCGGTGTTCGACTACTTCCCGGAGTTTTTCGCGCGTACCGCTGTACGCTGACGACGAGCGATGAAGCTGCCCTCACTAACCGCCAACCATCGCACGATCCGCATTGTCGGCGTGCTGCTGGGCCTGTATCTGGCGATGCTGGTCGGCGTCGCGTACGTCGGCCAGGCGCATCTGCGCGACGCACTGCTGGAGCAGGAACGGCTGAGCACGGAAAAGCGCGCCGCCGCCATCGATCATCTCCTCGCCGGCCAGGAAGCGCTGCTGGGTGGCCTCGCCAACGGCAGCGCCGTGCACAACTACCTCACGAATCGCGCGGCCGGCATGTCCGAAGCACGCGGGTTGCGTGCAAGCCTCGCGGCGGTGTCGCGTACGTTCCGCGAGGTGATGCATCGGCCGCAGCAGGCGCAAACGGCGGCGTTCGAGCGCCTGCTGTTGGTCGATCTCAGCGGTCGCCCCCTGCTCGAAGTCGATGGCAACGGCGAAGTATCGCACGATCGTTACGTGCTGCACGACACGCAACAGCTGGGCTCGATGGCAGTGAAACGGGGTACGGACGGTCTCTCAGTGTTGCTCACCGCACCCGTCGTGCAAGAGGAACGCCGCGCGGGATACATCGTCGGCGCTGTCGACAAGTCGAGGCTGCTGGCGACACTGCTCGCAGATTCCGGACATATCGAGACCTACCACCAGCACGCGACGGCGCTGGTCGATACAGAGGGCGGTCTGATCGTCAGCAATATGGGTGCGGACTGGCCCGATTGGCAGGCGCGCACGGGGCGATTCGGCGACACCGTCGTCGAGCAGTCGCTAGCCGCCGATCGGTTGCGCGTCGTCACCATTGCCGACCTTGACGGCATGCAGACCCTGCTGACGTCACCGCTGTTCCTGGCGGCACTGGCTTTGGTGTCGCTGCCGCTGCTGATCGGGGTCTCGCACCTGTTGAGGCTCAGCAACTACAACCTGGTGTTGCAAACGCGATTCGCCACCACGCGTCAGCAGCGCGGTCTGCTGCGCAAGCAGAACGAACGCCTGCAGCGCGAAATCGACAAGCGCTTCGAATCGGAGAAGAAGCTCGTCCACCAGGCCAACTATGACCAGCTCACGGGGCTGCCAAACCGCAGCCTCGCTCTCGACCGTCTGGCGCAGGCGGTCAAATGGGCTCGACGCGAAGGCGGCAGCGTGCAGGTCCTGTTTCTCGATCTCGACCGCTTCAAACAGGTCAATGACTCGCTCGGTCACAGTGCCGGCGATGAGCTGTTGCGCGAAGCCGCGCAGCGCCTGCGGGCGAAGATGCGCGACAGCGACACGGTGTCGCGGCTCGGCGGCGACGAGTTTCTCGTGATCTGTCCGGATCCGCCGGGTGCCGGCGACTGGGAGCAGGTCGCACGCGACTTGCTGAAGACCCTTTCGCAGCCCTTCTACATCGGCGATCACGAATTCTTCGTCGGTGCGAGCATCGGCGTGGCATCGTTTCCCGAGGGCGGCACCGAGCCACAGCGTCTGCTGAAGAACGCCGACATCGCGATGTACGCAGCCAAGGAGCAGGGGCGCAACCGCTACAGCTATTACGATCCTTCGCTCGACGCCGCGGCGGTCGAGTCGATGAAGATCGAAAACAACCTGCGTCACGCGCTTGCGCGCGAAGAACTGCACCTGCTGTTCCAGCCGATCGTCGATCTGAGCTCCGGCAGCATCGTCGCTGCCGAAGCGCTGCTGCGCTGGACCAACCGCGAGCTCGGCGACGTACCGCCCGACAAGTTCATCCCGATCGCCGAAGAAACGGGCCTGATCCATGAGATCGGCGAGTGGGTACTCACGGAAGCATGCCGCCAGATCGGGACTTTGCACACGGATCGCGAGTTTCGCGTTGCCGTCAACCTGTCGACGCGCCAGTTCAGCCGCCCGGGGCGCCTGCTCGATTGTGTACTCTCGGCGCTGCGCACGTCGGGCCTGATGCCGAGCCAGCTGGAACTGGAGATCACCGAGTCGGTGCTGATCGATGACCGGCCCGAGATCGGTGCGCTGATCGGCCAGCTCGACCGCATCGGCGTGCGCCTGTCGATCGACGATTTCGGTACCGGCTACTCGGCCCTCAACTACCTGCAGCGCTTCCCGTTCGACATTCTCAAGATCGACCGCAGCTTCACCCAGGAAATCCCCGACAACGAGGCGAGCTCGTCGCTGATCCGCGCCATCATCGCGATGGCCCACGCGCTCGGCCTCGAAGTCATCGCCGAAGGCATCGAGCACCGCACACAGGCGGGCTTCCTACTCGTCCAGCATTGTGAGTTCGGTCAGGGATTCCTCTACAGCCGCCCGGTGTCGCTGCACAACCTGCACGAGCTGCTCGCCGAAGAACACGCCAAATCCGCCTGAAACGACGGGTTGCGGCGCTGGCCGGGCGCAGGCAAACGTGCTGTCATTGCAGGCCCGATTTCGCCAAGGCCAAACCTCGATGTCGCGCGACAGTCTCGATGACCTGAACGCCCGTTTGCTGGCATTCGCGCGTGAACGCGATTGGGAGCAGTTCCATTCGCCGAAAAACCTCAGCATGGCGCTGGCCGGCGAGGCGGGTGAACTGCTCGAACATTTCCAGTGGCTCAGCGAACAACAGAGCGCGGCGCTCAACGCCGACAAGAAAGACGCCGTGGCGCTCGAACTCGCCGACATCCTCATCTATCTGATCCGCCTTTCGGAGCGCCTCGGCATCGACCTCGTCGACGCCGCATACCGCAAGATGGCGATCAACGAAGCGCGTTATCCCACGGAACGCGTGCGCGGAGACGCACGCCGTGCTGAGGAGTACGACTGACACTACGGGCGCGTGGTCCACGCAAATCCGTTAAGGTGTGGGGACAAATCGATTCTTACGACTGGGTTAGCGGTCTTTTCATGGCTTTCTGCGCACGCGCAATGGTTGTGTAAATCCACCGATGGCGCGGTCAGATCATCCATCGTTCAGGAGATCGACATGCAAAAGCCTACCAGCGGCGACACCGTACGCGTTCATTACACAGGCACCCTCGAAGACGGCAGCCAGTTCGATTCATCGCGCGGCGGCGAACCGCTCGAATTCGCACTCGGACAGGGTCAGCTGATCAAGGGATTCGAAGATGCTGTCGCCGACCTCGGCGTCGGGGAGAGCTGCACGATCACGCTGCCGCCTGCGGATGCCTACGGTGACGCAAACCCGGATATGGTGCAGCAGGTACCGCGCACACTGATGCCCGAGGGCCTGGACCTCGCCGAAGGCATGGTGCTGCAGGGCCGTGGCGAGAATGGCATGGTGAGCAACTTCACCGTGCTCGAATACTCCGAAGAAACCGTCACGCTCGATGCCAATCACCCGCTCGCCGGCAAGACGCTGACATTCGATATCGAACTCATCGAGATCGTCTGACACCACCCCACGCCGGCGACGACCAACGGCTCAGCGACTCGGACCGCTGAGCCGCAAACTGATCCGTCGCGACAACCGACGCAGGTGCAGCCAGATCGGCGACGCCTGCGCACGCGATGGCGCCAGCCCGGCTGCGGTTCCGAGCTGACCTCCGACCAACAACGCCTCGGGCACCCGGTCGCGGATACTCTGCGCGACGCGCCCGACGAGGCCGGGCTCGGCCGCCACGCTCACCCAGAGCACATTGATCGCAACATTGATATCGGCGAACACGACCTGATCGCCATACCCCGCGCATGCCGCGCGGATCTGCGCGGCGACGTCGCGCTGGCGCACTTCCGGATACCGCCGCAGGCCGGGAATCAGCATCATGAAATCGGCCACGCAACGACCGTCGCCATCGCGCGTCGGGGCGAGCCGCCACAACGGCAGCGCCGGGCCGTGGACAGGCTGCAATGCGCGTTCGCAGGGTTCTTCGCTCATGCTGAACCAGTCTAGGCCAGTCGCGGCATTCCGGTGTCGGGATCTCCCACGGACCTAAAGAGAAGCGCCGATCGGCCGAATTAAAAGCGGTTGGCGGAGACTTTATTCGCTATCGCTTTTCGAGGGGAGCAAATGGAAACAAGCGACATGGCACACATCGACCAGAATCTGCTGCAAGAATTACCCGTCGGGCTGCTCATCGTGGCAGCTGACGGACGCATCGAATTTGCGAACGCGCACATCAGCGAGCTGCTGGGAATGCGCGAGGAACAGTTGCTCGGCAACCCGCTTACGGACCTGCCCACCCAGGCGCAGCGTCTGCTCGCGAGTGAGCCACTGCTGTACCACGACATCGGCAATCAGCGCTGGATCAAGCGTGAAACGCATCGCGCGGCAGACGGTGAACGCCTGCACATACTCATGGACGTTTCGGAGCAGGAGCGGCTTGCCGAAGAGAATGCCCGTCTGCGTCAGCAGGTGGAGGATCTGCGTCTCACCGACGAGCTCACGGGCCTGCCCAATCGACGCGCGATCAGCCAGGCACTCGACCTGCAGGTGTCGCGCAGCCGCCGCTACCAGAACCCGCTGAGTGTCGTCCTGGCGGTGGTCGATTTGCAGCACCTGGCCAGCGTGCGTCCGCTGTCGACCGACCCCGTCGTGCTCGCGGTGTCACGCTTCCTACGCGACCGACTGCGCTGGGTCGACCAGATCGGTCGCTGGGATGAAGACGAATTCGTGCTGGTGCTGCCGGAAACGTCGCATGACGACGCCGAGGCCCTGCTCGACAAGATTCGCGCCGAGCAGGAAACGATGCGTCTGCCGGAGCCGTATGACGATATCCGCCCGCAGCTCGCCTTCGGCCTCGCCTGTTGGTCCAAAGGTGATGACATGCGCACCCTGCTGCGTCGGGCACATGACAACCTGCGCGGCGACGCCTGACTGCCGGTGCATCGCAGATGCAGGAAGCGGCAGCCGACGACGAGGTGGTCCTCGGGCGTAAGGCCCTCAACCGGATCGTCGGCCGCTTCCTCGCCCTGCACGACCGTCGCCTGGCGCGTATCCGCGCCACGCTGACCCACGAGCAACGCAGCTTCTTCGATCTGCTGCCACTGCTGTGGCACGTAAACCACCCCATGCTGCCGGGCTTCGTGTCCACCGAAACACCCGCCGGCGTGGTGAACTTCCGCCCCAACCGCGAACAAGTGTTGCTGGCGCGGCGCTACGTACGTGGATTCAAGGAAGAGAAACGACCGCATCGTGACACGCCGGTGGTCGGCCTCTACCTGATGGGCAGCATGGGCAGCCTGGGACAGACGTCGGGCAGCGATCTCGACTTCTGGCTGTGCCACGACAGCGCGGTCGACGACGAAGGCCGGGAGCTGCTGCGGCGCAAGGCGGCACGCCTCGAAGAGCGCGCGAACGAGATCGGCCTGCACGCGCACTTCTTCCTCATGCATGCCGAATCGTTCCGCGACGGCGTGGTCGAGCAGCTGTCGAAGGAAAGCAGCGGACACACCCAGCACACGCTGCTGCTCGAGGAGTTCTATCGCACCGGCCTGATGCTCGCCGGCAGCCCGCTGCTGTGGTGGGCAGTCCCGCCTGAACACGAACACGAATACACGGCTTACACGCGACGGCTGATCCAGCGACGCTTCGTGCGGGCCGACCAGTGGCTGGATTTCGGTGGCCTGCACGCCCTGCCCGCCGACGAATTCTTCGGCGTCGCGCACTGGCAGTTGTTCAAGGGCATCGACGCACCCTACAAGTCACTGCTCAAGTTGATGCTACTCGAGGCCTACGCCGCCGAGTATCCGAAGATCGACTGGTTGTGCCTGGAGACGAAACGCGCCGTGTACTCCGGGGAAGACATCGCACCGGACGACCTCGACCCCTACCTGTTGATCCTCGATCGCATCACGCGCTATCTCAGCGAACGCAACGAGCTCGATCGGCTGCAGCTGGCGCGGCGTGCGTTCTATTTCAAGGCCGGGCAGTTGCTCGCCACGGGGTCGCTGAGCAAGGACTGGCGCTACCGCCTGATGCGCCGCCAGTGCGAGCGTTGGGGCTGGAACGAACACGTCATCGCCCACCTCGACACGCGACTCGAATGGAAGCTCGACCGCGTGGTCGAAGAGCGCAATGCCCTCGTATCGGAACTCTCACGCAGCTATCGCCTGCTGACCGAGTTCGCCCGCGAACAGGACTCGATGGGAGGTGTCGACCCACGCGAACTCGCGCTGCTGGGTCGCAAGCTGTATGCCGCACTCGACAAGCGTCCGGGCAAGGTCGACCAGGTCAATCCCGGCATCTCGCGCGACCTGTCGGAGCGGACCCTGTGGCTCAAGCGTCTGGCCGACGAGCCCACGCGCTGGCAGCTCTACCTGCACGCACCGGACCTGCCGCCATATACCCCGGCGAAGACCAGCACCAGCCTGGTCGAGGTGCTGACCTGGCTGCACATCAACGGCATCTGCGAGCGCAGCACGCAGATCCACCATGTGCCGAAACCGGTCGGCTACGGCGAACCCGAACAGGACAAGATCCTCAAGACCCTGCGCAAATGCCTGCCGCGCGAACCGCTCTGCGAGGGCGGCCTCGATGAGTATGCCGACGTCGCCCGCGGCCACCAGTCGATCTGGTTCATCAATGTCGCCGAAAACCCGCTTGCCAGCCATGCGGACGCCGGCTATCAGCTGATCAGCGAACGCGTCGACGCGCTGAGCTTCGGCGCCACACACGAATGCCTGGTTGCCAACATCGAGCACCTGTACACCACGACCTGGGGCGAGATACGCATCGAACGCTACGGTGACCAGGGCCACGGGCTGCTCGACTGCCTGTGCCGCTACCTCGATCTGTTTGCGCCGCATGAACAGCGGCCAACACCGATTGATGCGTACAGTTTCTCGTCGACGCGTGGCGGCGCGATCGCCAAGCGCGTCGCGCGCCTCGTGACATCGATCGCCGATGCCTTCCGCCAGCTCGGCACACGCACACGCTACGTGCTGCGTATCGCCGACAACTTCTACCAGGTGCAGTTCGCCACCGACCGCTACACCTGGGCGCCGATCGGTGAACTCGGCGAGCTGGAGCACCACCTCGCGGAGACGGTCGCGCGCTTCGTTCCCACGCGCATCGATCGCACGGCACTGGCTGATTCACCGCTACCTGCGCTCATGACGCGCAACCAGGAAGGCGTGATCCAGGTGTTCTATTCGGTCGCCGAACGCGGCATCCGCCTGTATGTCTTCGACGAATGCGGCGCCGTATTTCAGCAGTGGGTACCGAACGCCGACGAGTACCACCTCATGATCCAGCAGCGCCGCTTCCTCGATACCGTGGCGGTTCAGCAGTTGCTGGCCTCACCGCTCGGCGAACCCGGGCCACAGTTCGCGCGCGTGACCCAGACCAACCAAGGCGAATGGCAGGTGACACCCGTACGCGTGCCGCGCACCCGGGTCATCGAGCGCACGGAAATGACCCTCGTGGTCAATCCCGGGCAACGCCTGCAGGACGGCTTCCGACTGCAGCTGGGCAACCACGAGTTCGACTCGCTGCTGCTCGGCGACGCGCTGTATGCCGATGTCGCCGCGCATCTGCGTCGCCTGCGGCACGGCAATGTCGACTACCCGGCCTACCTGACGGGTGTGGTCGGCGCCGAAGGCGAGGTCGGCGGCGCCTGCCGCCTGATGGACCTGCTCCGACTGAAAACGCAAGTCGAACAACGCCTTGCAGCCGCAATGCGCTGACCTCCCGCGGCGGAACCAATCTGTGACCCAGCGGTCAATCCGCGTGTTGCTGCCGCGCTAGGATGGCAGCGGTCCATCACACACCCGCGAGCGAGGAGACCGAGCATGCACCCGTCCAGACTGGCCGTTTCATTCGTGGCCATGAGCGTCCTCGTACTGGGCGGCTGCGGCTCCACGCGCGAACAGCAGGGCAATGTGATCGGGGCAATCGCCGGCGGCGTGCTCGGCAGCCAGGTCGGCGGCGGCAGCGGGCGCGTGGCCGCGACCATCGCCGGTACCCTGATCGGCGGTTACATCGGCGGCAACATCGGTCGCCAGATGGACGACGGCGACCGCTACCGTGCGGGCCAGGCGCTCGAGTCGACGCCGACCAACGAGTCCAGCAGCTGGCGCAACCCGGATACCGGGTCCTCGTATTCGGTGACGCCCACGCGCACCTACTACGACGAATCACGCCCATGCCGCGAGTACACCACCGAAGCCTGGATCGATGGACGTCGGGAGACGGTCTACGGCCGCGCGTGCCGGCAAGCCGACGGCAGCTGGTTGGCGTCCAACTGATCCCACTCACCCCAACCACAGCCGCTGCGCGTTGGGCGTGCTGCGGCGGCGGTTTATACTTTCGGCCTGTTTCGTCCACGGAGCCCGAAATGGTCCGACGTCTGATTGCACTGGGTGGCGCGCTTGCGCTGTTGTTCACGCTCGGTTGCGGCAACAAGGGCCCCTTGTACCTCCCGCAACCCGAGGCGAGTCCGCCGACCGACAACGCCGAAGCCAAAGACTGAGCCGCGATGGATCATTTCCAGTATCGCGACGGCGAGCTGTTCGCCGAGGACGTCGCGCTCGCGGCGATCGCCAGGCAGTTCGGCACACCCTGCTACGTCTACTCGCGCGCGACGCTCGAGCGCCACTGGCATGCGTTCGACAACGCGTTCGCCGATCACCCGCACCTAGTGTGCTTCGCTGTCAAAGCGAACTCGAATCTCGGGGTACTCAACGTGCTCGCACGCCTGGGTTCCGGTTTCGACATCGTCTCCGGCGGTGAACTCGAACGCGTGCTCGCGGCCGGCGGCGACCCCGGCAAAGTGCTGTTCTCGGGGGTCGGCAAGCAAGCGGGTGAGATGCGGCGGGCGCTCGAGGTCGGCATTCGTTGCTTCAACGTCGAATCGGCGGCCGAGCTCGAACGTCTCAACGAGGTCGCCGGGGCAATGGGCAAGACGGCACCGGTCGCGCTGCGCGTGAATCCCGACGTCGACGCCGAAACCCACCCGTACATCTCGACCGGCCTGCGTGAAAACAAGTTCGGCGTCGCCATCGACGAAGCGATCGCGCTCTACCATCGTGCGCACGCGCTGCCGCACATCCATGTCTCGGGCGTCGATTGCCATATCGGCTCGCAGCTCACCAAGCTGGCGCCATTCCTCGATGCTCTCGATCGCGTCCTCGCACTCGTACGCCGTCTGGCGGCCGACGGCATCACCATCGATCACCTCGATCTCGGTGGCGGCCTCGGCGTGCGCTACAACGAGGAAACGCCGCCGGAACCCGCTGCGTATGCCTCAGCCGTACTCGAGCGCCTGCACGAACTGCCCTACGAGATCTTCATCGAGCCGGGCCGCGCGATTGCAGCGAACGCCGGCGTGTTGCTGACCCGGGTCGAGTACCTCAAGCACGGCGAGGCCAAGGACTTCGCCGTCATCGACGCGGCAATGAACGATCTCATCCGTCCGGCGCTTTACCAGGCCTGGCAGGCCATCGTTCCCGTACAACAACAGGCACAGGGCACCACAGCGACCTACGACCTCGTCGGACCGATCTGTGAGACGGGCGACTTTCTCGGCAAACAGCGGCAACTGACGTTGCAGCCGGGCAGCCTGCTCGCGGTACGCTCGTCGGGCGCCTACGGCTTCACCATGGCGTCGAACTACAACACACGCCCGCGCGCACCCGAAGTGCTGGTGGATGGCGACGCGATGCACCTCGTGCGCCGCCGCGAAACCGTCGCCGAGCTGTTTGCCGGCGAAAGCACCCTGCCCGACTGAGCGCACAGCCTGGAGTCCGGATATGCAACGTATTCCCGAACCCGATGAACTGATGGACGACGCGGCCCAGGCAATGGCGTATGCCGCGGCCGACTTCAGCGAGGCCAACAGCCTGTTCGTCGAACTCGTCGAGCAGCAGGCCGACGGCGCGCTGCACGGGGCGTTGCTCGACCTCGGCTGTGGCCCCGCGGATATCCCGATCCTGCTGGCGCAGCGCCATGCCGGACTGCAGATCGATGCCGTCGACGGTGCCGCAGCGATGCTCGATCTGGCCCGTGAGCGCCTCGCGCGCGACCCGGACATGGCGCAGCGCATCCATCTGCGCTGCGACTACCTGCCGTGCGAAGCACTGGCACACGGCGGCTACGCGCATGTGGTGTCGAACAGCCTGCTACATCATCTCGCCGACCCCAGGGTGATGTGGCAGACCGTCGCGCAATGTGCGGCCGATGGCGCCAACGTCGTCGTCATGGACCTCGCGCGGCCACTGTCCGTGGTCGCCGTCGACGGTCTGGTCGAGACCTATGCACTCAACGAGGCCGACGTGCTGCGGCGCGATTTCCGCAATTCGCTGTTCGCCGCCTACACGGTCGACGAAGTCGCCGCGCAGCTCGCCGCGGCCGGGCTCGACAGCCTCGACGTGCGCATGGTCAGCGACCGCCACCTTGCGGTGTGCGGGCGCATCGGCTGACGACGCGCACGCATCGGCAGGCCGCGGCCTGTTATCCTGATGGCATGACGATCCGGTTTACCAAGATGCACGGCCTCGGCAACGACTTCGTCGTGTTCGATGCCATCAACCAGCAGGTCACGCTCGACGAGACCCAGCTGCGCGCGATCGCCGATCGCCGTTTCGGCATCGGCTGCGACCAGATCCTGCTGGTCGAGCGCCCGCGCCATCCGGACACGGAGTTTTTCTACCGCATCTTCAACGCCGACGGCGGCGAGGTCGAACAATGCGGCAACGGTGCGCGCTGCTTTGCGCGCTTCGTTCATTCCAAGGGCCTGACCGACAGCCGCGAGATTCCCGTGGGCACCGCGTCGGGCAACATCCGCCTGTACCTCGAGCAGGGCGACCAGGTGCGCGTGAACATGGGTCGCCCCTATTTCGAACCGGCGGAGATTCCGTTCGACGCCCCGCTGCGTGAGACGCTGTATGCGATCGACGTCGATGGCACCACAGTCGAGATTGGCGCAGTATCGATGGGTAATCCGCATGCCGTACTGCTCGTCGATGACGTGCACCACGCCCCCGTCCACGTGCTCGGCCCGGCGATCGAACAACACGTACGTTTCCCACGCCGAACCAACGTCGGCTTCATGGCCGTGCATGACCGCGACGTGGTCGACCTGCGCGTTTACGAACGGGGTGCCGGGGAGACACTCGCCTGCGGCACGGGTGCATGTGCCGCTGTCGTTTCCGGTCGCCTGCGCGGCCTGCTCGACGAGCACGTCGAGGTGCGCCTGCCGGGCGGATCGCTTGTGGTAAGCTGGGCCGGAGACGATCAACCTGTGTGGATGACCGGGCCGGCCACCAGCGTGTTCGAGGGTACGCTCGATCTCAGCGAGCTTGCGCCCCGCTGAACACGGTGGGATGAACCAGTGCAGCATCTGCGACGAGGGCAGGCAGGCATGAGCGTAAACCACGACGATATCGATCACCGGGCCGTAGACGAGCGTGAAGAGCAGGTCGCTGCCTATCTCGTCGCACATCCGGATTTCTTCAATCGCCACCCCGAAGCACTTGCGGCGATCGATATCCCTCATCCAACCGGCGATGCGGTGTCGCTCATCGAACGCCAGGTACGTACGCTGCGGGATCAGACAGCGAACTACCGGCGCCAGCTCGAAGACCTCATCGGCGTCGCACGCGAGAACGATTCCCTTGCCAAACGCCTGCACCGACTGACGCTGGCGTTGATCGAGACGCATACCTTCGACGAGGTGTTGAACACCTTGCAGGACGAACTGCGCGAACAGTTCAAGGCCGACGCCGTCGAGATGAAGCTGTTTGCATCCGAGCAGCTCGATGCGCACAGCCACGAAGCCGGGCCGGCGCTGTTCCGCGATTTCGTCAAGCGCGGGCGCCCGAACTGCGGCCCCCTGGACAAGGACAAGCTCACCTATCTGTTCGGGCCGCAGGCCGGCGAAACCGGCTCGGCGGCACTGATCCCGTTGACCGCACCACCGCTCGCCGGCGTACTCGCGATCGGCAGCCGTGACCCGGACCGCTTCCATGAAGGCAAGAGCGTCGATTTCCTGCAGCGCCTCGCCGAAGTCGTGAGTGCGACCCTGCAATCCGCATCGAGCCCCGGCGTCTAGCGCGCGACTATGGCCGCCGACATCGGCAGCGATCACGCGGCACTGACCGCTTTCCTCGATTACCTGCACTACGAGCGCCGTCTGTCGCCGAGCACGCTGAGCGCGTACCGGCGCGATCTCGGCGAGTTCCTCTCCTGGCTCGATGAGCAGCGTATCACCGACCCACGGCGCGTGGTTGCCGCCCAGGTGCGTGCGTATAGCGCTTTCCGACACCGTCGCGGACTGTCACCGAAGAGCCTGCAGCGCCACCTGTCAGCAATCCGTGCGTGGTTCCGTTATCTGCTCCGCGAGGGCCAGCTCAAGGCCAACCCGGCGGAGGGCGTGCGTGCGCCGAAGGTGGCACGCACACTGCCGCATACGCTGGATGTCGACCAGCTCGACCGCCTGCTGCAGCTGCCGGGCGACGCGCCGCTCGATCATCGCGACCGTGCGATCATGGAGCTGTTCTATTCATCCGGCCTGCGCCTCGCCGAACTCGTTGCACTCGACGTCGCTGACATGCAACGCGACGACGGCCTGCTCGAGGTCACGGGCAAAGGCGGCAGGACCCGGCGCGTGCCTGTCGGCCGTCTCGCACGCACCGCGATCGACGCCTGGCTCGACTGCCGCGGACTGCTCGCGGCAGCCGCAGAGCCGGCGCTGTTCGTGAGCCAACGGGGCACGCGGCTCAGCGCACGCGCCATCGAAGCGCGACTGCGCCAACGCGCAATCGAGCAAGGCATGCCGCGCCATGTCCATCCACACATGCTGCGACACTCTTTCGCCAGCCACCTGCTGGAATCGTCGGGCGACCTGCGCGCCGTGCAGGAACTGCTCGGTCACGCCGACATCAGCACCACACAGATCTACACCCACCTGGATTTCCAGCACCTAGCCCAGGTTTACGATGCCGCACATCCGCGGGCAAAGAAAAACAGTCGATGACGACTGTCGGTAACGCGGTTCACCGCTTGCACCCTACCGAACCCGATTCGCCCGCGTGCGCCACGCCAAACCCACGCTGACGGCATCCGGTATAACATTGCGAGTTCGATCCTGAATTATGGGAAACATCGTGCAGCAGATCCGCGGAACAACCATCCTGTCAGTTCGCCGGGGCGGCAAGGTCGTCATCGGTGGTGACGGCCAGGTGTCGATGGGCAACACCGTGATGAAAGGCAACGCACGCAAGGTGCGCCGCCTTTACAAAGGCCAGGTCCTGGCCGGATTCGCCGGCGCCACGGCCGATGCCTTCACCTTGTTCGAACGCTTCGAAGCCAAGCTGGAGAAACACTCAGGGCATCTGACACGCGCGGCTGTCGAATTGGCCAAGGACTGGCGCACCGACCGCATGCTGCGCCGACTCGAGGCGCTGCTGGTGGTCGCCGACAAGGAAGCCTCGTTGATACTCACGGGTACCGGCGATGTCGTCGAGCCTGAAGACAGCCTGATGGCCATCGGTTCGGGCGGCGCCTTCGCCCAGGCCGCCGCGCGCGCCATGCTCGACACGACCGAACTCTCGGCACACGAGATCGTCGAGCGCGGTCTGTCGATCGCCGCCGACATCTGTGTCTACACCAACCACAACCTCGTCATCGAAGAGCTGGATTGCGATGCCTGAACTGACTCCCGAAGAGATCGTCCACGAACTCGACAAACACATCATCGGGCAGCAATCCGCCAAGCGCTCGGTGGCGATCGCATTGCGCAACCGCTGGCGCCGCACCCAGGTCGACGAAATCTTGCGCAACGAGATCACGCCGAAGAACATCCTGATGATCGGCCCCACGGGCGTCGGCAAGACAGAGATTGCACGCCGTCTCGCGAAACTCGCCAATGCGCCGTTCATCAAGGTCGAGGCGACGAAGTTCACCGAAGTGGGTTACGTCGGACGTGAAGTCGACTCGATCATCCGCGACCTTGCCGACGCCGCCGTGAAGATGGTGCGCGTTCAGGAGATGGACAAGGTGCGTGATGTGGCTGCCGATGCCGCGGAGGAACGCGTGCTCGACGCCCTACTTCCGCCTGCTCGCACGTCGAGCTGGGAAGATGAAGCCGTACCCGTGCGTACCGAAGGCAGCAGCACGCGCGAGAAGCTGCGCGACAAGTTGCGCAGCGGCGATCTCGACGAGAAAGAAATCGAAATCGAAACCAGCGGTGCCAACATCGGCGTCGAGATCATGGCCCCTCCGGGCATGGAAGAGATGACCAGCCAGTTGCAGGGCCTGTTCCAGAATCTCGGCAGCCACCGCAGCAAGCGTCGTAAGTTGCGCATCAAGGACGCGCTTGCGCAGATCCGCGACGAGGAGGCCGCGAAGCGGGTCAACGAAGAGGATCTCAAGCTCCGTGCGGTCGAAATGGTCGAACAGCATGGCATCGTGTTCCTCGACGAACTCGACAAGGTCACGAGTCGCAGTGAGCACCAGGGCGCCGACGTATCGCGCGAAGGTGTGCAGCGTGACCTGTTGCCGCTGGTCGAGGGCTGCACGGTGACGACGAAGCACGGCATGGTGCGCACCGACCACATCCTGTTCATCGCCTCTGGCGCGTTCCATCTGAGCAAGCCGTCGGACCTGATACCGGAACTGCAGGGTCGCCTGCCGATCCGTGTCGAGTTGTCAGCATTGAGCACCGACGACTTCGTCCGCATCCTGACCGAACCCGATGCATCGCTGACCGAACAGTATCAGGCGCTCATGCGTACCGAAGGCGTCGATCTGGCATTCACCGATGACGGCATCCGGCGCATTGCCGAGATTGCCTGGCAGGTCAACGAAAAGACCGAGAACATTGGTGCCCGCAGATTGCATACGGTAATGGAGCGGCTGCTCGAAGAAGTATCGTTCATGGCCCCGGCCTATGCCGGACGCGCCATCACCGTCGACGGTGACTATGTCGACCGCAATCTTGCCGAGCTCGCCGGCGACGAGGATCTCACGCGTTATATCCTGTGAGCGGTGTGCCGCAATGCGGCGATCGGTGACGCCTCACTGTGACGTGGCTTGTGCGGTGTCGATGCTCGTCAGCGCCGCGGCCGCGTCGAAATGATCGACCAGCGCACCCATGGCTTCGAGCAGGCGGTACTGTGCCAGCAGGTGATCGGCGCGCGTTTCCACAACCGTCTGCCGTGCCTGCAATACCTCGGTTTCTGAGTTCAGCAGATCGAGCAATGTGCGCTGCCCGATGTTGAACTGCTTTTCGTAGGCTTTGCGCGTCGCCAGTGCAGAATCCACCTGCTGTTGCAGCAGCGGCAGCTGTGCACCGGTCGCCTGGTACGCCGCCCACGCGAGGCGGACCGCCTCTTCGAGTTGGCGCAGCGAGCGGTCACGTACATCCTTGGCTTCGTTGATGTTATGCGCTGTCACGCGCTTGCGTGCCTGATCGCTGCCACCGCGATAGATGTTGTAACGCATGCGCACCATCGCCGACAGGTCGTTGATATGTCCCTCGGTACCGGCGATGTCATCGTTGATGTTGCCGCCGACTTCGAGATCGAAACGCGGGTGGTCGAACTGCTTTGCGGCTTCGTGCTGGGCAATCGCCGCATCGATGTCGGCGCTGGCCGTATCCAGCACGGGATTGTTCGCGCTGGCAGTTTTGAGTGCCTCATCGAGTGTCGCAGGGACGGCATCGGTCGGCAGATTGTCGGCTGCCGGCATTGCACCCGTCGGCAAGCGACCGATAACACGCTGGAACGTGGTGCGTGCATCTTCGAGATTGACGCCGGCGGCGACGAGATTCACCTCGGCCAGCGCGACGCGTGAATTGACCTGGTCGAGATCTGCCCGTCGTCCGACACCCGCCTCGCTGCGCAGCCGGATCTGATCCTGGATGCGACGATGGATCTTGAGACTGTCGGTGTTGAGTCCGTACAAGGACTCGTAGCGACCGAGATCGACAAATGCCTGCGCCGTGCGCATCGCAGTCGATTCGCCCGCCGAAGCCAGCTGCGCGGCAGCGGAGTTCATGCGCGCGCGCTGGCGCGACACTTCGCTCTCGGTGCCGTCACCGTCATACAGCATCTGCCGAAGGTTGACACCGAACTCCTTGCGCGTGAGGTCGTTGCCGTGATTGCCTGCTGCACGCGTGGTGGGGCTGTCGGTGTACTCATAGCCGATGCCGGCGTTGACATCGACACTCGGATAGAAACCACCCTCGGCCTGACGCACCTCTTCGCGGCGTGCCAGCCAGCGGTCGCGGGCCTCTGTCACGTCGGGATTCGACGACAAAGCCTCACGCACGATCTCGGGCAGCGGTTTGTCCTGCGCGACCACCAGGCCCGCCAGGGTCAGCAGGACCACAGCGACCATACATTGCATTCGACCCGTGTTCTTCATGTGCTTCTACGAAACATTACTTGGTGGTCCCGCCCCATCATGTAGTGGCTAGCGGCCGGGTTTGGCAAGTCTTTGGAATTCCGACGATTCCGCGGGCCATCATGCCACAGCAGCCGACCGATACGGAACACCGTTCCCGGAGACGAACCTCCGGGAATGTTCGATGCTCGTACCGTCTCAACTCAGTCGGTAATCAGGTGATTGCCGGCGATCAGGGCATCGATGATCAGGGCGTCATTGCCACCCAATGCGCTGAGGTCGACGTTCTGCAGAACGATCGTCTGGTCTTCCGCAGACGCCGTGTAGCCGCCGGCAAAACCGCCGTTGCTGCTGACGTGAACGATGGTATCCGCGCCATCCTGCTCGAAGCTTAGGTACGCGGTCAGGTCGCCACTGACCTGTTCGTCCTGCAACAGATCGTGCAGATCGAGTGCATCGCCCTCGCCAAGAGCGAAGTCGGTCACCGTATCGACACTCGGGAACCCTCCACTACGGCCATCGCCATCGTTCCAGACGAAGGTATCGCTGCCGGTGCCGCCGGTCAGTATGTCGTCCCCGCTGCCACCAACGAGAATGTCGTTGCCACCTTCGGCGCGAATCTGGTCGACCCCATCGCCACCGCTCAGGGTGTCGTCGAAGTCGGTACCGACGATCACGTCGTCGCCACCCAGACCGTCGATCACCGCGCCATCGCTGGCGATCTCCGCTGTCGCTGTGGCCGTCGACCCAAAGGCGCCATCAGCCGTGTAGGGCACGGTAACGATCGAGCCATCGCTGAACGTGACCGTGAACACGACCCCACGTGATGCAAAGTCGGCGCCGGTATCATTGCCGAGGTTGTCGGTATCGACACCGAAGCGGATCGTATCGCCCACGCCGAAGCTGCCGTCGGCGAAGTCAATGGTGAGAATGGGGCTCTCTGCCTCGCCAGATGCCGGAGAGAAGCTGATATCGCCCGCATTCAATCCGACCAAGGTGCCCAAAGTCGGGCCGTAAGAGCCAGAGCCCGCTGTGTCGAATAGGGCATCGGTGTCGACACCGCCACGTAGGTTG
>JAGRHA010000450.1 GCA_020445205.1 Gammaproteobacteria bacterium | reverse complement strand
GGTCTCGAAGACCTGGTCGCCAAGCGCACCAGCGGCATGATGCAGCCGCAGCTCGCGGCCAAGATCGACAAGCAGACGCGCAAGGAATTCCCCGAAGGCATCCCGAGCTTCGGCACCGACGCGCTGCGTTTCACGTTTGCCGCGCTCGCCGCGACCGGGCGCGACATCAAGTTCGACATGGGCCGCATCGAGGGCTACCGCAACTTCTGCAACAAGCTGTGGAACGCCTCGCGTTTCGTCCTCATGAACACCGAAGGCCAGGACTGCGGCGTGCACGATGGTGAGATCGAACGCTCGCTGGCCGACCGCTGGATCCTTTCTCGTCTGCAGCGAACCAAGCAGACGGTGATCGACGCCATCGAAGGCTACCGTTTCGACCAGGCCGCACAGGCGATCTACGAGTTCACCTGGAACGAGTACTGCGACTGGTACCTCGAGCTGTGCAAACCCGTGCTCAACAACGACCAGGCCAGTGACGCGGCCAAGCGCGGCACACGGCGCACGCTGGTGCGCGTGCTCGAATCGCTGCTACGCCTGACCCATCCGATCATGCCGTTCATCACCGAAGAGATCTGGCAGCGCGTCGCGCCGCTGACGGGCAAGATCGCGGCAGCCGACGAGGTACGCGAGAGCATCATGCAACAGCCCTACCCGAGCTACCGCGGCGCACTCGTCGACGCGCATGCCGAGGCCGAGATGCAATGGGTCATGCAGTTCATCCTCGGCATCCGCAAGATCAAGGGCGAGATGAACATCGCCCCGGGCAAACCCGTGCCCGTACTGCTCGCCGACAGTGACGCATCCGACCGTCACAATGCCGAGCAGCATCGCCACTTCCTCGACTTCCTCGCCCGCACCGAGTCGATCACGGTACTCGACGCCGGAGACGCCGGCCCGGAGTCGGCCACCGCACTCGTCGGCAAGATGAAGATCCTGATCCCGCTCGCCGGCCTGATCGACAAGGACGCCGAGCTGGCGCGTCTGGAAAAGGAAATGGCGCGCTACCAGAAAGAGATCGAGAGCACCGAGAAGAAGCTGCAGAACCCGAACTTCGTCGACAAGGCCCCGGCCGATGTCGTACAAAAGGTGCGTGACACCCTCGAGCAGGCCAAGGCGGCGCTCGCCGACCTGTCGGCTCAGGCCGAAAAGATCAGGAGACTGTAATGTGCATGGCACTTGCGGGCGGCAATCAGCCCGACGAACCCAAGGCCTGGTGGCGTCGCCTGTGGCAGTGGCTCAGCTTCGGTGTGTTGTTGACGCGCTTTCTCGCCGTTGGCCTGTGGCAGTGGCTCACGCAGCGCCTGATTCCAGGTCGACCAGGGTCAACGAATCGCCGGCCGGGTTCGGTGCGATAAACAGGCCTCGGATGCCGCCGGCACCCAAGCGGTGGCGCCTGACGGAATTGCAGCAATCGCTTTACGAGCTCGGCGCAAACGCCGACAACACGGCCTGGCGTACCTGTCGCTCGCGTTCAACGACCAATGCGTCTTAGCGTGCGTTCCAGGTTCGACGCGAGCTGTTCCGACAATCGCACGGCACAATCCGCAACGGCAGCACGGCTGTCAGGAACGGATGACCGAAACTTTTCAGCCTCCTCGCACGTCACCTCGACGTTCGAATCGAAATACAACAGCTCATCGCCCGGAACCGTGCGGATATTGACGTAGGCGCGCATCGCCTTGAGCTGGAATTCGCGCTCGATCAGTTTGAAATGACCGTCATTCTGTTTCACCTCGACCGAGAAAGGATCTGACTCACTCGAACCGCCAGGCGCACCAGTCGTGCGTACGGTCTTCACACCTCCATAGTGAAATGAATCCGGCGTCCGAACGCCGGCGACCGGTTTCAAAACAACCGTCATCATGGCGTCGAACCCGCCGCGTGCAGCAATGGGCATCTGCGATCGCGCGTACTCGTTGATCGCGCCGGCACTCAGCACATGCTGGCCGACGGCAGTTCGCCTGCCATAAGGCGCAGGCCAAGCCGCCACGCTGGCCGGCAAGCGCTGCGAGAAGCCGCTGGCGATGTCGGCCCCGAAAGCGTCGAGCTGCTGTTCATCGACCAGCTCGACCAACTCCCTGTAGGGCGGCGACAACCAGGCGGCGAGCATCGCGACCCGATAATCGGGTGACAACGGCTCCGCCGCCAGCGCAGCAAGGCGTTCCTCCTCGCTGGCCACGTTCACGCACCCGGTGAGTGCCGTCGACGCGAGGATGGTGGCGGCCAACAAGACGGACAATGAATTCGCCGAACGCAATGACGGATAGCTACGCATTTTCATTGTCGTCGCCGCGTCTCCTGGGTCTCGGTGCTAACCGACAAGGCAATATCAAGAATCTATGGACAGAGTTCTAGGTGCTGCATGTCGCCTGTTCCTAGTCTAGAACGGTGGTTCGCAATCGTTGCGGAGACAGTCTTCGGGAGGGTATACATTCGGCGAACCAAAAGTCATGCGAAACCCGTATTTGCCGGCGCCCCTGGAGAAAAAACGGGTGGGCTTT
>JAGRHA010000449.1 GCA_020445205.1 Gammaproteobacteria bacterium | reverse complement strand
GCCAACGCTGCGTCTGCTGCAGCACCATCTCGAGCAGCCGCCGACCGAGGCTGAACGCGACGTCGGAGTCTTCGAGCAGGGGTATGAATTGCCCCGGTGGCAACTCGCCGAGGATCGGATGACGCCAGCGCACCAGGGCCTCCGCGCCGACCACGATACCCTGACGGCAATCGATGAGCGGTTGATAAAGCAGCTCGAACTGGCCTTCGTGCAGGCCCTCGGTGAGTTCGCTGAGGGTCTGCTGATGCGCATCGAGCAGGCGTTCGTGATCGGCGCTGTACCAGTGAAAACGGTTCTTGCCGCGGCGTTTGGCCGCGTACATCGCCTTGTCTGCGCAGCGCATCAGGGCATCCGGATCGCTGTCGTCGGCCGGGTAGATCGCGACACCGATACTCGCCGACACACCCTCGATCTTGTTGCCGTCGATCTGGTAAGGCTCGGCGAGGTAGCGCAGCGTACGTTTGAGCACAGGCTCGCAGACCCAACGGTTGGCCAGTCCACCCATCACGATGACGAACTCGTCGCCACCCAGACGCGCCACCGTATCGTCGCCGCGCACCTCGGTCAGCAGGCGCCTGGCGACCTGTCGCAGGAGCTCGTCACCGGCATCATGGCCGTAGGTGTCGTTGACCTCCTTGAAGCCGTCGAGATCCAGGTAGCACACGGCGACCTGGGTGCCGGCACGGCGATTGTGCGCAAGCGCGATGGTCGTGCGATCGGCGAGCAGATTGCGGTTGGGCAGGCCAGTCAGGGTGTCGTAGTTGGCCATGCGCGCCATCGACTCACTGCGATGCTGCAGCTCGGTGACGTTGGTCAACACGGTGACGGCCCCGGTGGGCGTGCCACCGTCCGTATCGACATAGGGCACGCAGCTGAGATGCAGCCAGCGCGGCTGTTCACCGCGCCCGCAACGGACCTCCACGCCCTCGGCCAGGACGCCGTCGGCAGGTAGCGACGACACGCTGATCTCGGCGAACGGCAGGCGCGTGCCATTCATGTCTCTGAGCTGCGAGAAAAGCGTATTCAGCGTGGTCGTACCGACGCGAAGGGCGTGCTGGCCACACAAGTGCAGAGCGGCTGGATTGGCGTACTGCAGCACGCCGTCGCCGTCCCACAGCGCGATGCCTTCGGCCACGGCGTCGAGCACGCGGCGCAGGTGCTGCTGGTGATCAAGCTGCGGAACGCTTACCACTGGGTCTACCGTATCGATTTACCGGAACGGCACGTCCATTGTGCAAGATTCCTTACTGCCATCGGGAGTTGCCAATGCGGAGCGTACCTCTCATGGTCGATAACGGCCGGCGTGCTGATTCTTGAGCCGCGGCGGCGCCGTCGGGGGTCGGCAGACTTTATGGCGGAGGCCAGTCCCGCGGGCGGTAGACCGGGTGGTCGCGTTTCCACAAACCGGTCCGCGGCGGCACGTAACCGTCCCAGCGCGGTCTTGGGCGATAGGGATAAGACGGTCGCGGGACAATGTAGACGGGCGGCGCGGCGGGTGGCGCCTCCGTCGCTTGCCGATGGCTGATTTCGCGCTCGCGCAGCGCCTGTTCGCGCGCTGCCCGACGCCGCTCGTCACGCGCCTGCTGTTGCGCCAGGCGTGCCTGCTGCATACGTTCGAGCTGACGCGTTACCGAGTACGTGTCGCCCGCCGGATCCGGCGCCTGATAG
>JAGRHA010000448.1 GCA_020445205.1 Gammaproteobacteria bacterium | reverse complement strand
CCTCGCGCTGCAACCACGCATAACAGTGCGCCTCGGCGGCGCGGATCACGGGCACGCACGGCCATAGCGTGTCGTCGAGGTCGAAGCAGATCAGCCGCACGTGCGCGAACATCGGCAGTCACCCCGGCAGATCGGGTTCGGGCGCCGGCGGCTTGCGACGCAACAGCAGCTTGTGGCCGAGGTGCCGCAGCAGCATGCGCGGCGGCATGCGCACCCAGTGCGAACGAATGAACAACAACCCGTTGGCTACTCGCGTCCGCCGCAGCCCCAGCCGGCCCGGGGCCAAGGCGTGTTCAATGAGCCAGGCCATCAACGCCGCGACGGGCGCCGGCGGACCGGCATGGGCGACGGCTTCACGCAACGTCGGCGAAGGTTGCAGGCCGGCCAAGCGCTGACCCGTCGTCACGGCATAGTACAGGGGTCGCTCGCAGCCGAGCGCCTGTGCGCGGGCAACCAGCGTGTGGTCGAAATCGCTGTCTTCGGCACGGAAATGCTCGTACAGATCGCGAAAATCGACCACGTCACGCAGCCCGCCGCGCAGCTCGTCGTTCATGAACAGGTGCAGTGCGTTGTGCAGCAGCATGTCGGCCGGGGCCAGCACCTTGATCGCGAACCCGTGGCCATCGCTGACGGTGCGCGCAGCGTGCCAGAGCCGGTCGGCATCGATAACGATGCGGCTCACGGGTGGTGCCAGGTTGTGATGCAGGTCGACTTCGATCTCGCGCTTGCTATGGCGCAGCGGCGGTATTTCGTGCATCCACTCGCGGTAGTAATGCTGGTCGTAGTCGTCGAACTCGCCATTCGGCACCCAGCCCGCGCGCTGCAACGCCGATTCGGCACGCGCGATGTCGACTTCTCGAACCAGCAGATCGATGTCACTCAGGCTGCGCCAGCCGCGCGGCGGCAGATCGGCGGCAAGGTACGCGACACCCTTGAGCGCCGCACTCTCGATCGCGGCACGGTCGAGCACGCGTACGACGTGACGCAGTTCGCGCAGCGCCTGCACGTGGAGAAATCGCGTCTTTATCAGCGCACCACGCAACTGATCGACGATCCGTGGTGGCACCGCGTCGACCAGGTCATGCTGCTCGAACAAGCTCAGACAGCGCCCAAGCAGGCGCGCGCTGCGCGCCAGCGGCAGCAGCTGGTTCCACTCCGCCGCCTGCCAGTTACGCACCACTTGGGGATCGCGCAACAGCGCATTGAGCAAATTCATGCGCGCACCTTGCGGATCGCTTGCACCAGCATTCGTATGACACGCGCCCGCACCACCGTCGCAGGCACGACCCGGCCACGTCGTCCACGAGTCGCCACAGCACGACGCTTCATGTGCCCGGGGTTTCCGTTTCGGCGACCAGCGCCGTGAGGTGCTCGACAGCGCGTTCCAGGCGACTGAAGCGGAACGTGTAGCAATCGACGTTACGGATGATGGCGCCCACGGCATTGAACGCCGCATCGCCGAGCAAGCGGTAATTGAACGAATTGAACGCGAGCTGGCGGAAGGCATCCGTTTTGTCGAGCGGTTCGAGGGTCTCGGCAACACCGGCGACATACTTGGGGAAGATGAGCCAACGCGGCACGGCGGGGCGGTCCTGCTGCGCCAGGCTGGTGTCGTCCGGTCGGACATGACTCACGCGGCCCTTGCGCGTCTTCGGATAGGTGGGACCCAGAGGCGCGTCGGTGCGGAACTCGCGAATCGCCTCGATCGACGCATTCTTGAGCGGAATCCCGCGCGGCATCGGCAACAGGTCGCCGCGTTCGGGCCGCACCAGGCCGAACTCGTCCGACAACAGGCGCGCGCCACTGAGTACCAGCGCGGCCGACAGCGTGCTCTTACCCGAACCCGGCGTCCCCGGTAGGATCATGGCCCGATCGCCGAACGCGACCGAACCGGCATGCAACATCAGGTAACGGTGCGCACTGCTGGCGATGCACCAGTTCAGCCCCCACTCGTACATCGGGAACGCGTTCTCGGCGGGATGCGGTTCGAAAGGATGCAGGTGATCGATTTCGAACTGGATTTGCGGCCTGACCCAGCGACGCATACTGAAGGGACGATAGACGCGGATGTCGTAGTCATACACGCAGGTCGGCGTCTGCGGCGCACGACCGGGGTAGAACACCCCGAGCGTGTCGAGGAAGGCACTATCGGAGGAACGCACCCGGACCTTGAAGGGCCCTGAATCGAGAATCAGATGATGTTCCAGCAGTCGCTACGGCCGGCGGGCGCCCGTCCCCTTTTCGATCATTCAAAGCGCGATTCTACAAGCTCGGCCGCTTCCAGA
This sequence comes from Gammaproteobacteria bacterium, assembly GCA_020445205.1. Taxonomy (GTDB): domain Bacteria; phylum Pseudomonadota; class Gammaproteobacteria; order Chromatiales; family Chromatiaceae; genus Thiosocius. Next base: position 1,615 of record JAGRHA010000448.1, on the reverse strand, counting down.
AACAAAAGGGCGCCGATCATTTTCTTGCGGTCGTCATCGGCGATGGCATCGGCGCCGGTCAGGCGCTGGGTGAGCCGGTCGACACTGACCGGTTCGCTGTCGATCACGGACAGCAGCAACGCGGGCAAGTCACCGAGGAAATGCGTCTCGCCCGTGGCGGGGTCGAAACAAACCCCTTCACAGACGGGATCACTCAGACAGTCGGGGCGGTTACGGAACCATAGCCGCCGGTCCGCCGTCATGACTGCGGACGGGCGACTAGCCGTCGACCCAGTGGACGCCGTTGGTCGCGGTCACGCCGAGCGAAGTGCCACACGACTGCGCCAGCGGGTCTTGCGTGGCCTGTGGGTAGGCATAGGCTTCCTGGATGCCCGTGAGATCGGCATTGGGCACGACCTCGAGCAGAAAGTAGCCCGTCTTACCGGGAAGGCTGACCGGCGTCGCACCGCCGCCCTGGCCGGGCACGATCAAATTGCTGCCGGAAACCGAGTAGTTCCAGCTGGTGTTGATCGGATCGGGGTCCGAGCCGTCGGGATTCACCGTGAACAGCGTCGCCGTCGTCTCGTCGGTGAGTACGACGATGCGGCCGTCGGTGACGGTGTTGTTCCAGTATTGAAGATGCGTACCTGAAAGGCCGTCGTTGTCCCAGTAGAAACGTTCGACGTACGCCATGCAGTTGGCGCCCGGATTGCTGTCCGAACACTCGGCCGGCAACGGCTCGAGATACTGCGGCGTGCTCGCCACCGGCGGGTTGGCGAGACACTGGTGTGCACTGGCGTTGGCCAGGGCCGAACCCGAGCTGAACGTGGTGACCACCGGCGCGGCCGAAAGCGCCTTGAAAAGTTTGCGGCGGTTCTGGGAAATTTTTTCGTCGTGAGCTGCCATCGACACAGTTCTCCGTACAGATACCCAATAGCAAGCACGAATCGTGCCGCCATTGTATCTCCTTGTTTATCGGGATGATCCCACTCGTGCGACGTGGCTCCGGGTGCGCGGCTGTCAATTTTTCTGACAACTGGCCGCGTGGCCCGACCCCCGTCGATATTGTGTCAAGTCTACACGCCGCATAAGTCAGTTCGTAGGGCCCAGCCCACAAATCCGCGGACTCACAGACGTGGCAGCACGTGGTGTTCGACGAATCCGGCAAGCGCGGCGATGGGGGCATGCCGTGCGCCAACGTCGACGATGTACTGCAGCGTCCGCGGGATATCGGCGAGGTAGCCCGGCTTACCGTCGCGATGATTGAGACGGGCGAATATGCCGGCCGCCTTCATGTGCCGCTGCACGCCCATCAGATCGAACCAGGTCGCGAGCTGAGCCACGTCGACACCGTCGAGCAGGCCGGCGGCACGCGCCTGCACGTGGTAGGCGTCGACCCATCTGTCGATCCGCGCCTGCGGCCAGGCGATGTAGCAGTCGCGCAGTAGCGACACCAGATCGTAGGTCACCGGACCGGCGACCGCGTCCTGAAAATCGATAACCCCCGGATTCCGCACCTCGAGCCGCATGAGGTTGCGTGAATGATAGTCGCGGTGCACGCACACGACGGGTTGTGCCAGGGCGTTGTCGACCAGGATCGCGCGCGCGGCATCGAGCATCGATCGCTCGCCGGCAT
>JAGRHA010000447.1 GCA_020445205.1 Gammaproteobacteria bacterium | reverse complement strand
GTCCATGCCGCGATGACCGCCCGCGAATGCGGCGGTGACGCGGTAATGGTCAACTGCAATCCGGAAACAGTCTCAACCGACTACGACACATCCGACCGGCTGTATTTCGAGCCGCTGACGCTCGAGGACGTGCTGGAGATCGTGCACAAGGAGAATCCCAAGGGCATCATCGTGCAGTACGGCGGGCAGACGCCGCTCAAGCTCGCCGAGGACCTCGAGGCCGCCGGCGCACCGATCATCGGCACCTCGCCCGATTCGATCGACCTCGCCGAGGACCGCGAGCGTTTTCAGAAGCTGGTCGAGCGCGAAGGCCTCAAGCAACCACCGAACCGTACCGCGACCGATCCGGAGCAGGCGGTTACGCTGGCTGCCGAGATCGGCTATCCGCTGGTCGTGCGGCCGTCATACGTGCTCGGCGGGCGGGCGATGGAGATCGTCCATGACGAAGACGACCTGCGGCGCTATATGCGTGAAGCGGTCAAAGTCTCGAACGAATCCCCGGTATTGCTCGACCGTTTCCTCGATGACGCGATCGAGGTCGATATCGATGCGATCTGTGACGGAACCGATGTGCTCATCGGCGGCATCATGGAGCACATCGAACAAGCGGGCGTGCATTCGGGTGATTCCGCGTGTTCGCTGCCGCCGTACACCTTGAGTGCGTCGATTCAGGATCGCATGCGCGAACAGATCCGGCGTCTCGCGCACGCGCTCAAGGTCATCGGTCTCATGAATACCCAGTTCGCGATCAAGGGTGACGAAATCTACCTGCTGGAAGTGAATCCCCGTGCGTCGCGGACCGTCCCGTTCGTATCCAAAGCAACCGGGCGTCCGCTGGCCAAGATCGCCGCGCGCTGCATGGCAGGCAAGACCCTGAAGGATCAGGGCATCGACGGTGAGATCATTCCCAAGCACTATTACGTGAAAGAAGCGGTGTTCCCGTTCGTCAAGTTCCCGGGTGTCGACACGCTGCTTGGCCCGGAGATGAAATCGACGGGCGAGGTGATGGGCGTGGGCCGCACGTTCGGCGAGGCTTACGCGAAAGCGAACGAGGGCGGCAGCGTGTTGTTGCCGCGTTCCGGGCTGGCTCTGTTGTCGGTGCGCGAGGCCGACCGCGCACGGGCGGTCAACGTAGCGCGCAAGCTCAAGGATCTGGGTTTCGAGGTTGCGGCGACGCGCGGTACCTGTCGTTCGATCACCGAGGCTGGTATCGAATGCCGGATCGTCAACAAGGTCAAGGAAGGGCGCCCGCATATCGTCGATATGATCAAGAACGACGAGTTTGCGCTGATCATCAACACCACCGAAGGCAAACAGGCGATCATCGACTCGGCGTCTATCCGGCGTAAGGCGCTGCAACACAAGGTCAGTTACACGACGACGATCTCGGGCGCCGAGGCAGCCGTACTGGCATTGCAGCAGCCGGACGAACTGAATGTGAACACCTTGCGGGAACTACACGGCTGACAGCGGCCGGGCGAGGATCTGACGATGGAAAAACACCCGATGACGTTGCAGGGCGCCGAGCGTCTGCGTGCGGAACTCAGCGAACTCAAGACCGTCAAGCGGCCCGCAGTGATCGCGGCGATCGCCGAGGCACGGGCGCACGGCGATCTCAAGGAGAATGCCGAGTACCATGCTGCGCGCGAGCAGCAGGGTTTCATCGAAGGCCGGATCAAGGATATCGAGGCCAAGCTGTCGCACGCCCAGATCATCGACGTCAAGACGCTCAATGCCGGTGGCAAGGTGGTATTCGGCGCGACGGTCGTCGTGCTCGATCTCAATACGGATGAAGAGAAGACCTACCAGATCGTCGGTGTCGACGAGGCCGATCTCAAGCACAACAAGATCTCCGTTACCTCACCCGTTGCGCGGGCGCTGATCGGCAAGCAGGAAGGTGATGAGGTCGCGTTGCAGGCACCGGGCGGCATGCACGAATTCGAGATTCTCGAGGTCAGGTACGAATAACCGCCGTGCGATCGGCGCCACTGTGGCGCATTCGTGTTGCCTAGATTGAGGGCAGCGCGATCTTGGGCTTCTTGGTGTTGCGCCGGAACAGCACGATCATCTGGCCGATCGAATGAATGGACTCGGCACCTGTGGCGCTGCAGATCTGCTCGGCGATCGCGCGTCGCTCGTCGCGCTCGGCGGCGATTTTCACCTTGATGAGTTCATGTGCATCGAGTGCTATGCCGACCTCGGTCAGCACGGCCTCGGTGAGGCCGTGTTGCCCCACCCAGACCACCGGCTTGAGGTGATGACCGAGTCCGCGAAGGTGGCGTTTTTGGCGATCGGAAAGTGGCATCGGGCTGCGCTCGTCAAAAGGGCGGCAACTATACCGTGTCACGGCACCGCGGTGAACGCGATTCGGCGAGGTTCGCGGCTACACGGGCGCGGATGGCATAATCGGGCGAGCTTTGCCCAGGACAGAAACGGTTGAGTGCCCATGGCGCGATCGAAGAGTAGTCATCGCTGGATGCAGCGGCACGTCAACGACGAATATGTCAAACGCTCCAAACGTGAAGGTTATCGTTCAAGAGCGGCCTACAAGCTCCTGGAAATTCAGGAAAAAGACCATCTCTTGAAGCCAGGTTTGGTGGTCGTCGACCTGGGCGCGGCGCCGGGTGGATGGTCGCAAGTCGCCGCCGAGCTCGTGGGCGCGAAGGGAGCGGTCATCGCGATCGACCTGCTGGAGATGGATCCCATCCCGGGTGTCACGTTCATCCAGGCGGATTTCCGCGACGACGCGGGCCTGCATGCGCTCGAGGCGGCGCTCGACGGCCGCGCGGTGGACCTTGTTATTTCCGATATGGCACCCAATGTAAGCGGGATGGCGGCGGTCGATCAGCCGCGCGCGATGCACCTGGTTGAGCTTGCGCTGGATTTCTGTACCCAGCACCTGCGACCAGGCGGCGGTTTCGTCTGCAAGGTGTTCCACGGTGAAGGGTTCGATGCGTGGATGCGCGAGGTAAAACAACGCTTCGGTCGTGCCGCTACACGTAAACCCAAGGCGTCGCGCGCAAAAAGCCGTGAGGTTTATCTGGTAGCCGGGAACTATCATTCGTAGTAGCTTACGAAAACAAAGCGATCAACGATGCGCCCCGCCGGCGTAATCGGGCACGGTATGCCGCTCATGTTTCGGCTGCTGGTGCCCCTAGGCATGAAGGAGTCGCCGTGAACGACATGGCAAAAAACATCGTACTCTGGGTCATTATCGCTGTGGTGCTGATGACCGTGTTCAACAGCTTCACTGCGCCCAAAACCGGCGCACCGGCGATCTCCTATTCGAAGTTCCTCGAGCAGGTCGACCGTAAGAATGTCGCCAGCGTGACCATCTATAAAGATGGCCGTATCGACGGCGTCATGACGTCGGGCAGCCGGTTCGCCACCGAGGCACCGGCCGACGACGGCCTGGTCGGCGACCTGCTCAAAGCGGGCGTCGAAATCCGCGCCAAGCCGCCGGAGCAGCCATCGGTGCTGTGGACCATCCTGATCAACTGGTTCCCGCTGTTCATTCTCATCGGCCTGTGGATTTTCTTCATGCGCCAGATGCAGGGTGGGGGTGCGGGGCGTGGTGCAATGTCGTTCGGCAAGAGCAAGGCGCGCATGCTGACCGAGGACCAGGTCAAGGTCACGTTTGGTGATGTTGCCGGCTGCGAAGAAGCCAAGGAAGAGGTCAAGGAACTTGTCGACTTCCTCAAGGATCCATCCAAGTTCCAGAAGCTCGGCGGCAAGATCCCCAGCGGCGTGCTCATGGTCGGCCCTCCCGGCACGGGTAAGACGCTGCTCGCGCGCGCGATCGCGGGCGAGGCCAAGGTCCCGTTCTTCACGATTTCCGGTTCGGACTTCGTCGAGATGTTCGTCGGCGTGGGTGCCTCCCGCGTCCGCGACATGTTCGATCAGGCCAAGAAGCATGCCCCGTGCATCATCTTCATCGACGAAATCGACGCCGTGGGTCGCCATCGCGGTGCCGGTCTGGGTGGCGGGCACGACGAGCGCGAGCAGACGCTGAACCAGTTGCTGGTCGAGATGGACGGTTTCGAGGGCAACGAGGGGGTCATCGTCATCGCGGCGACCAACCGGCCTGACGTACTCGATCCGGCACTGCTGCGTCCGGGACGATTCGACCGCCAGGTCGTGGTCGGCCTGCCGGATATCCTCGGCCGTGAGCAAATCCTCAAGGTCCACATGCGCAAGGTGCCGCTGGCCGACGACGTCAAGCCTTCGGTCATCGCGCGTGGCACGCCCGGCTTCTCGGGGGCTGACCTCGCCAACCTCGTCAACGAAGCCGCATTGTTCGCGGCGCGCGCCAACAAGCGCCTCGTCGACATGGAGGACATGGAGAAGGCCAAGGACAAGATCATGATGGGCGCCGAGCGCAAGTCGATGGCGATGAAGGAAGAGGAGAAGCGCCTCACCGCCTACCACGAAGCGGGTCACGCCATCGTCGGTCTCAAAGTGCCGTCGCACGATCCCGTGTACAAGGTGTCGATCATTCCGCGCGGGCGCGCGCTGGGTGTGACCATGTTCCTGCCCGAGGAAGACCGCTACAGCCACAGCAAGGAACACCTCGAGAGCCAGATTTCGAGTCTGTTCGGCGGGCGTATTGCCGAAGAATTGATCTTCGGGCCACAGGCCGTGACGACGGGGGCCTCGAACGACATCATGCGAGCGACCGAAATTGCCCGCAACATGGTCACCAAGTGGGGCTTGTCCGATCGCATGGGGCCGCTCGCTTACGGCGAAGACGAAGGCGAGGTGTTCCTGGGGCGCACCGTGACCCAGCACAAGGCGCTTTCGGACGACACGGCGCACGCGATCGACGAGGAGGTACGGGCTTTCATCGACCGTAACTACGAACGCGCCGCCAAGATCCTCGACGAATACAAGGACAAGTTGCACGCCATGGCTGCGGCGCTCATGAAGTACGAGACGATCGACAGCGATCAGATCCGCGACATCATGGAAGGTCGTGATCCGCGCCCACCCGCGGGTTGGGACGACGACTCGCATGCGCGGCCGGGCGGTGGGGCGCATGCCAGCGAAGACGACGGCGTCAGTGGCGAGGCGCCGATCGGTGGGCCCGCCGGGCAGCACTGACACTAGCGACTGAATTCGGTTGAGCCGACGACCGGGCAGGGCTAACCTGCCCGGTCTTTCGTTTTGGGCGCAAGGACATGATCGTCGATTTCGCCGGCCAATCTCTCGATCTGAGTCGACCTCGGGTCATGGGCATTCTCAATGTGACGCCGGATTCGTTCTCTGACGGCGGCCGCTATCTGTCGCTGGATGCCGCCGAGCAACAGGCCGAACGCATGCTGGCCGACGGCGCCGATCTGCTCGATATCGGCGGTGAATCGACACGGCCGGGTGCCGCAGCGGTGTCGGTCGACGAGGAGATCGCGCGCGTGGTGCCGGTCGTCGAGCGACTGAAGAAACGCTTCGACGCGGTGGTGTCGGTCGATACCAGCAAGCCCGATGTCATGCGCGCAGCCGTGGCGGCAGGGGCCGATATGATCAACGATGTCATGGCGCTGTCGGCGCCGGGTGCGTTGACGACGGTTACCACACTGGGGGTGCCCGTCTGCCTGATGCATATGCAAGGCGAGCCGCGGACGATGCAACAGGCCCCTCAATATGACGACGTCGTCGCCGATATCCTTGGATACCTTGAACAACGCGTAAGCGACTGTGAGCGCGCCGGCATTCCGCGTTCCCGGCTACTTGTCGATCCCGGTTTCGGCTTTGGCAAGACGCTGGATCACAATCTCGCGCTGCTGGCGAATCTCGCGCGGTTTCAGAAGCTGGGTCTGCCGCTGCTCGTCGGGATTTCGCGCAAATCGATGCTCGGCGCAATCACGGATCGCGCGGTCGAGGATCGCATGGCAGCCAGCGTCGCGGCGGCGCTGATTGCGGTCGAACGTGGCGCGCGCATCGTGCGCGTGCACGACGTCGCCGAGACGGTCGATGCGCTGAAGGTGTGGAGCGCGATGATGGCATTGGCGCCCGGGGATGGTTGAGTATGCGAACACCCACAGCAGGACGATTCGCATGCGCAGGACAAGCAACAACAACGTGATTTTTTTCTGAGGAACGTGGCGATGGCACGCAAATACTTCGGTACGGACGGTATCCGCGGACGCGTCGGCCAAGGGCCGATCAATCCCGAGTTCGTTCTCAAGCTCGGCTGGGCCGCGGGTCGTGTGCTCAGTCGCGGAAACGGCGGCAAGGTGCTTATCGGTAAGGATACGCGTATCTCCGGCTACATGTTCGAGGCGGCGCTTGAGGCCGGACTCACGGCGGCGGGGGTGGATATTCGCATGCTGGGTCCTATGCCGACCCCCGGTATTGCCTACCTGACGCGCACGCTGCACGCGACGGCCGGTATCGTGATCAGTGCCTCGCACAATCCGCACGAAGACAACGGCATCAAGTTCTTTTCGGGCGACGGCAACAAGCTGCCGGACAGCGTCGAGGAAGAGATCGAGGCCGAACTCGAGAAGCCGATGTCGACGGTCAGCTCCGGCGAATTGGGCAAAGCCAAGCGCATCGACGACGCACGCGGCCGTTACATCGAATTCTGCAAGAGCACGATACCGTCACGGCTGGACTTCTCCGGCCTCAAAGTCGTCGTTGATTGCGCGCACGGTGCGACGTACCACATCGCGCCCGACGTGTTCGAGGAGATCGGGGCCGAGGTGATCGCGATCGGTGCCGAGCCCAACGGGCTGAACATCAACGACGGGTTCGGCGCGACCAAGCCGCGTGCACTGGCCAGCTCGGTCAGAGTCAACAGTGCCGACCTGGGTATCGCGCTCGATGGTGATGGCGACCGCGTCATCATGGTGGACAGTAGCGGTGAGATCGTCGATGGCGACGAGATCCTCTATATCATTGCGCGCTCGCGCCAGGCCAATGGCGGTTTGCGCGGCAATGTCGTCGGCACACACATGAGCAACCTCGGCCTCGAGGTCGCGCTGCGCGAACTCGGGGTGGGCATGGATCGTGTCGCCGTCGGTGATCGCTACATTCTCGAGCGACTTGCTGAACGCGACTGGACGCTCGGTGGTGAGCCGTCTGGGCACATCATCTGCCGCGACCGCACGACCACCGGCGACGGTATCGTGTCGGCGCTGCAGGTACTGGCCGAGATCAATAAGAGCGGACGTTCCCTGGCTGAGCTGCGCGCCGGGATGAGCAAATTTCCGCAGGAGCTGATCAATGTGCCACTGGGGACGGCGCGGGCATCCGACGTCATGACCAACGGCACCGTCAAGCAGGCCGTCGAGGCGGCCGAAGCAGACATGCATGGCGACGGTCGCGTTCTGCTGCGCCCATCCGGAACCGAGCCGTTGATCCGGGTCATGGTCGAAGGGCGGGAGGCCGGTGTGGTCGCTGCCACGGCCAGCGCGATTGCGGACGTGGTGCGTACCCAGGTTGGGCACTGATCCTTCGCTGAGGATGATTTTCCCCTGGCAGCATTGATTTGCGGGCGACACGCCGTTAAGCTACGCCGCCTGATTTGAAGGGGAGTGGACGATGCGACAGCCGTTGGTGGCCGGTAACTGGAAGATGAATGGATCGCGCGCGAGCGTTGCCGAATTGTTGGCTGGACTCAAGAGCGGAATCAACCAGGTTACGGCAGCGGAAGTCGCCGTCTGCGCGCCAGCGATCTACCTCCCCGCAGTGCAGGCCGATCTCGATGGTACGTCCATCAAGTGGGGTGGGCAGGACGTCTCGGCTCATGCCTCGGGTGCCTACACGGGCGAGATCGCGGGTTCGATGCTCGCGGATTTCGGCTGCCACTTCGTGATCATCGGCCACTCGGAGCGTCGCGCGTATCACGCTGAGAGCGATCAGGCCGTCGCGGAGAAGTTCACGGCCGCACGCGCCGCGGGCCTCGTGCCGATCCTGTGTGTCGGCGAGACGCTCGAAGAGCGCGAGGGTGGGATTACGGAAGAAGTCGTCGCGCGGCAGCTCGACGCCGTGATCGCACATTGTGGTATCGACGTCGTCGGTGAAGGGGTCATTGCCTACGAGCCGGTGTGGGCGATCGGTACGGGCAAGACGGCGACGCCGGAGCAGGCGCAGGAAGTGCACGCGTTCATTCGCGGGCGGCTCGCGGCCAGCAGTCAGGCGGTTGCCGACGGCATGCGCATCCTGTACGGCGGCAGCATGAACCCGAAGAATGCCGCGGAACTCATCGCTCAGGCCGATATCGACGGCGGCCTGATCGGTGGCGCCTCGTTGAAGGCGGACGATTTTCTCGCGGTTTGCTCAGCGGCGAACCGCTGAATGCGATAGAGGTTGACGATGGAATCCGTGTTGGTTGTCGTGCATCTGTTCCTGGCGATCGGTCTGGTCGCGTTGATCCTGATCCAGCACGGCAAGGGCGCGGACATGGGCGCGGCGTTCGGGTCGGGTGCATCCGCGACGGTATTCGGTTCGCGCGGTGCATCGAATTTCCTCAGTCGCACGACTGCGATCTTGGCTACGGCATTCTTCCTGACCAGCCTCGCATTGGCTTACTTTGCGATGCAGACCACGGAACCGGATACGGTCATGAAATCGGTCGAACCTGCGCCCCAGGTCGAGACCGTAACGCCGGACGTGCCGGTGGTCCCCGATCTGCCGAGCGTGCCAGAGACGGCGGTGCCTGCGGGTGGTGACGTACCGCAGGTCGATAAATAGGTTCCAAGCAGTTATTCAGCCGAAGTGGTGAAATTGGTAGACACGCTATCTTGAGGGGGTAGTGGCGCAAGCCGTGCCGGTTCGAGTCCGGCCTTCGGCACCAGTCTGAGACGGTATCACAAGCCCGCTTGTGATACCGTTTTTTTATAGCCGGCAAAACCAATAATAAGAGTTTAAAAACAAAGACATAGTATGCCCGCATTATTTGACATGGGGCGCGCTGCGTCGCTATGCTTCCGAGCCACAAAAACCTCTTCCCGAATCGTTTTCGGGTTGACTGGCTTCGCGAGAGAAAGCGCCGGATGCTGGAAAACTACCTGCCCGTCCTGATCTTCATCGTCATCGGCGCCGTCACCGGCGCAGCGATGATCGGTCTCGGTTTCGTCCTTTCGCCGCATCGACCCGACAGCGAGAAGACGTCGCCTTACGAATGCGGATTCGAGGCATTCGAGGATTCGCGCATGAAGTTCGATGTGCGCTACTACCTGGTCGCGATCCTGTTCATCATCTTCGACCTTGAGATCGCTTTTCTGTTCCCTTGGGCCGTGGTGCTCGATCAAATTGGCATGGTCGGCTTCTGGGCGATGATGATCTTCCTCGGGATCCTGGTGGTCGGATTCATCTACGAGTGGAAGAAGGGGGCGCTGGAATGGGAATAGAAGGCGTCCTCGAGAAGGGTTTCGTCACCACGTCGCTCGACGGGGTGATCAACTGGGCCCGTACCGGATCCATGTGGCCGATGACGTTCGGCTTGGCCTGCTGCGCCGTCGAGATGATGCATGCCGCTGCGGCACGCTACGACATCGACCGTTTCGGCATGGTTTTCCGACCGAGTCCGCGCCAATCCGATGTCATGATCGTCGCCGGCACGCTGGTCAACAAGATGGCGCCCGCTCTGCGCAAGGTCTACGACCAGATGGCCGAGCCACGCTGGGTCATCTCGATGGGTTCGTGCGCCAATGGCGGGGGCTATTACCACTACTCCTATTCGGTGGTACGTGGCTGCGATCGCATCGTGCCGGTCGACGTCTACGTGCCGGGTTGTCCACCGACGGCCGAGGCGCTGTTGTGGGGCATTCTGCAGCTGCAGAACAAGATCCGTCGAACCAACACGATCGCGCGATGACGCGCTCGCATTTGGCCTGAGTCCATGTCATACGAAGATCGCCTTGATTCCCTCGAGGAAGCCCTGGAAGAGCACCTCGAAGATTATGAAGACTGCCGATGGGAACGCGCGCGCGGCGAAGTCACGCTGACGGTGCCGCGTGACCAGCTGTTGTCCGTGATGCGCTTGCTGCGTGAGAACAACGTGCTGTCGTTCGATCAGTGCATCGACGTTTGCGGCGTGGACTACGCGGCATATGGTCGGTCGGAATGGGTGACATCGAAGGCAGCCAACGCCGGATTCGGTCGCGGTGCAAATCGTGAAGTCGCCGAGATGGATCCACACAACCGTTTTGCTGCCGTCTATCACCTGCTTTCGATCAAGAACAACGTCCGCCTGCGGGTAAAGACTTTCCTCGACGCGCAACGTCCGATCGTCGATTCGGTCGTGCCGATCTGGGCGGGTGCGAGCTGGTTCGAGCGTGAGGCCTTCGACATGTTCGGCATCATGTTCGCCGGGCATCCGGATCTGCGCCGGATCCTCACCGATTATGGTTTTATCGGGCATCCGTTCCGCAAAGACTTCCCGCTGATCGGGCAGGTCGAGATGCGCTACGACGCCGAGCAACGGCGCGTCATCTACGAGCCCGTGAGTATCGAGCCGCGTACGCTCGTGCCGCGCGTCATTCGCAGTGACAGCCGTTACGAACAGGGCTGGAAACCGGAGCAGGAAGCCGAGGGGGCGGAGTAACAGCATGGCCGAGATCCGTAACTACACGCTGAACTTCGGCCCGCAGCACCCTGCCGCACACGGTGTGCTGCGCCTCGTGCTGGAGATGGACGGTGAAGTGATCGAACGCGCCGATCCGCACGTCGGTCTGTTGCATCGCGGGACGGAGAAGCTCGCCGAGAGCAAGCCTTACAACCAGTCGATCGGTTACATGGACCGTCTCGACTATGTCTCGATGATGTGCAACGAGCATGGCTACGTGCTAGCGATCGAGAAGCTGCTCGGAATCGAGGCGCCGATCCGCGCGCAGTACATCCGCACCATGTTCGACGAGATCACGCGGATCCTGAACCACCTGATGTGGCTCGGTACGCATGCGCTCGACGTCGGCGCGATGACCATGTTCCTTTACTGTTTCCGTGAGCGCGAAGATCTCATGGACTGCTACGAAGCGGTGTCGGGTGCGCGCATGCATGCCACCTACTACCGCCCGGGCGGTGTCTACCGCGATCTGCCGGAGCAGATGCCGCGCTACGAAGAAAGCCAGTTCGGTAGCTCATCGGAAGCAAAACGCCGCAATGCCGCTCGTCAGGGCTCGTTGCTCGATTTCATCGAGGACTTCGCCGATCGTTTTCCGGCTCTCGTCGACGAATATGAGACGCTGCTGACCGACAACCGGATCTGGAAGCAGCGCACTGTGGGGATCGGCGTGGTCACCCCTGAGCGCGCCTTGCAGCTCGGCTTCAGCGGTCCGATGTTGCGCGGATCCGGTATTGCATGGGACCTGCGCAAGAAGCAGCCCTACGCCGCGTACCACAAGGTGGATTTCGACATCCCCATCGGTACCAACGGCGACTGCTATGACCGCTATCTGGTACGCATGGAGGAATTCCGCCAGTCGACCCGCATCATCAAACAGTGCATCGAGTGGCTGCGTGCCAACCCCGGACCGGTCATGCTCGGCGATCACAAGGTGACACCACCGAAGCGCGCTGACATGAAGGACGACATGGAAGCGTTGATCCACCACTTCAAACTGTTCACCGAAGGTTACTGTCCGCCACCCGGCGAGGCGTATGCCGCGGTCGAGGCGCCAAAAGGCGAGTTCGGCTGCTACATCGTTTCCGATGGTGCGAACAAACCCTACCGGCTGAAGATCCGTGCGCCGGGTTTCCCGCACCTGGCGGCAATGGACGAGATGGCGCGCGGTCATATGCTGGCCGACGTGGTGGCGATCATCGGCACCATGGACATCGTATTCGGGGAGATCGACCGATGAGCATGCGCAGTGAGCCCATGGTCCGTGTCAACAGGTGTGAAAACAAAGACGACCTGTTCACGCCGCAAGTGCGTGAGGAGATCGATGCCTGGGTAGCGAAGTACCCGGAGGGCTGGCAACAGTCCGCCTGCATGGGTGCGCTCATGATCGTGCAGGACATGAATGGCGGGCATCTGACGCGCGAGCTGATGGACCAGGTGGCCGACTATCTCGACATGCCGCCGATCGCGGTCTACGAGGTTGCCTCGTTCTATTCGATGTACGAACACAAGCCTGTCGGGCGGCACAAGATCTGCTTGTGCACCAACGTGTCGTGCATGATCAATGGCTCGGATGGCATTTTCGAACACCTGAGCAACCGCCTTGGTATCGGTTTCGGTCAGGTCTCCAGCGACGGCAAGTTCAGCTTGAAAGAGGTCGAATGCCTGGGCGCCTGTGGCGGTGCACCGATGATGCAGATCGGACACACCTATTACGAGAACCTGACGCCGGAGCTGGTCGACCAGATCCTGGACGGGCTGGAGTAAGTCGATGGCCAACGAAGTCTGCTTCCGCACACTGCATAAAGACCGGCCCTGGCGACTGGAAACCTATCAGTCCGAAGGTGGTTACGAGGCGTTGAAGAAGATTCTCGCTGAGAAGACGGCGCAGGATGTGATCATCGATACGGTCAAGCAGTCCGGTCTGCGCGGGCGTGGCGGCGCTGGTTTTCCGACGGGCCTGAAGTGGAGTTTCATCAACCGGGCCGCGCCGGGTGACAAGTATGTCGTGTGCAACTCGGACGAAGGTGAACCGGGCACGTTCAAGGATCGCGACATCCTGCGCTACAACCCACACGCGCTGATCGAGGGCATGATCAGCTGCGGCTATGCGATTGGCGCCGCCGCTGGCTACAACTACATCCGCG
>JAGRHA010000446.1 GCA_020445205.1 Gammaproteobacteria bacterium | reverse complement strand
TAACGCCCTCGCCAGCTGCGACGACCCCGGATGCAAGCGGGGATCGCGCGGCGCCCCTGCGTCGAATCCCGCTCCAGTACCCCAACTGCGGCCAGAGGGGTGGTATCTGCACCCCCACGTGCCGGCGTCGCAGGGCAATGGGCAGACGAGCACCAGAGGTACCGCACGCCGGATCCGCGATGCCTTCGAACCTACGGTCGGCGCGGTGTTCCGGTCTCCACGGCCGGACTCATCGCGCTGGCGCCGTCGCCAACCGCCCCATGCCGGCGGCTCAGGCATTGTGAAACGGGCTGGCGAACCATCCCCTGTTACCCAACACTGCGTAGACCACACCCGGCAGCATCGGTAGCTCCGGCGAAATGACCGTGCCGATCCCGATCTCGTCGCTCAGGCAGCCGACGAACTGGGTCGCAACACGGCCAACCGCAGCGCAGGAATGGACGCACGCGGACTCGGTACCGACACCCGTGCACACACCCGCGTCCATAAGCTCACCGGCGCTCCCGCCAACCAGCGGGATCCGACGTGGGTGCGAAGTCCGTGCACCGCACGCATTCACATGCTAGCGGTCATCGACACGCGCTGCGTTCAGCGCTGCATGTGCGGCTGCCAGTCGCGCCACGGGGACCCGCGGTGATGAACACGACACATAGTGCAGGCCCGCCTGGTGGCAGAACGCGATCGACGACGGATGGCCACCGTGTTCGCCGCAGATACCGAACGACAGATCCGGCTTGGCCTGCTTGCCCCACTGCACCGCGATCTCCATGAGCTTGCCCACGCCCTTGCTGTCGAGTACCTCGAACGGGTTGTCGTGCAGGATGCCGCGCTGGTTATACATCGGCAGGAACTTGTTCTCGGCATCCTCGCGCGAGAACGAGAAGGTCGCCTGCGTCAGGTCATTGGTGCCGAACGAGAAAAAGTCCGCCTCGCCGGCCAGGCTCTCGGCGCGCATGCACGCACGCACCACTTCGATCATCGTGCCGAAACGGCAGCTGAGCGTCTGTCCCGTCTTGGACTCGACGTCGGCGCGGATATCGTCGACATAACCCCGAATCCAACGCAACTCCTCGACCGTGCAGACCTGCGGCACCATCATCTGCGGATGCACTTCGAGGCCTTTGGCAACACATTCCGCTTCGGCTTCGAGAATCGCACGGATCTGCATGCGGTAGATCTCGGGGAATGTGATGCCGAGACGCACGCCGCGGTGGCCGAGCATCGGGTTGACCTCGGTCAGCGCGCGCACCTTGCGCAACATCTGCTCCTTCTTCGTCAGCGCAGCTTCGACGAGTTCGAGACTGACCAGCGATTGGATCTTTTCCGCACCGTTGACGCCGCCGAGCAACATCGTCGAGCCGGCCAGCACCTCGAGGCCGCGTACCGAATCACGCAGATGCTCGAGTTGATCGATATCGTCCTGCAGCTGACGTTCACTGGGCAGGAACTCGTGGATCGGCGGATCGAGCAGACGGATCGTGACCGGACGCGGTGCCATGGTTTCGAACAGACAGCGGAAATCGGCGCGCTGCATCGGCAGCAGCTTGTCAAGTGCCGCCTGGCGCTGTTCGAGGGTCTCGGCGACGATCATCTCAATCACCACAGGCAAACGCTCGACGGCATTGAACATACGCTCGGTGCGGCACAGGCCGATGCCCTTGGCGCCAAACTTCACCGCGCGCGCGGCGTCGGCCGGCGTGTCGGCGTTGGCCATCACGCGCAGATAGGCCACCTCGTCGGCCCACTGCAACACTTGGTTGAGCTCGTCGGAGAAATCCGGCTCGACCATCGGCACCTGTCCCAGGAACACGTTGCCGCTCGAGCCGTCGATCGTGATCATGTCGCCTTCGCTGATCACATGACCACCGACATGCGCCTCACGGCGCTGCACGTCCACTTCAATCCCTTCGGCACCGGCCACACACGGTTTGCCCATGCCGCGTGCGACCACGGCAGCGTGCGATGTCTTGCCACCACGACTGGTGAGAATGCCCTGCGCGGCGAAGAAGCCGTGGATGTCTTCGGGCTTGGTCTCTTCACGCACCAGGATCACGGGCCGGCCGAGATCCCTGCCCTGCACCTCGGCGCGGTCTGCGTCGAACACCGCGTGGCCCGACGCGGCGCCGGGCGAAGCCGGCAGACCCTGCGCCAACGGCTCGCCCTTGAATGCCGGACTCAGGCGCGGGTACAGCATCTGTTCCAGATGTTCCGGATTGATACGCAGCAGGGCCTGTTCCTTGCTGATCAGGCCCGTCTTCGCCATCTCCACCGAGGTCCGTACCATCGCCACCGCGTTCATCTTGCCGTTGCGCGTCTGCAGGCAATACAGCACGCCGCGCTCGATCGTGAACTCGAAGTCCTGCACCTCTTTGTAGTGGCTTTCGAGGCGGTCACGCAGCTCGTCGAGCTGACGCGCCATCTCGGGCATCTCGTTGGCGAGCTGGTGAATCGGCTTGGGTGTGCGGATGCCGGCGACCACGTCTTCACCCTGCGCGTTGACCAGATACTCGCCGAACAGCTTGTCTTCACCGGTACCCGGGTTGCGCGTGAACGCAACGCCGGTTGCGGAATCGTTGCCACGGTTGCCGAACACCATCGTGCAGACGTTGACGGCCGTGCCGTTCGCCATGTCCGGCGTGATCTTGAACTGACGCCGGTAGTCGACGGCGCGCTTGCCCATCCACGAGCCGAACACCGCCTTGATCGCGATCTCCAGTTGCTCGAACGGATCCTGCGGAAACGGGCGCCCGGTGTGGTCCTGGAACACCGCGAGAAAGCGCTCGCTGACCTGCTTGAGATCGTCGGCCGACAAGCCGACATCCTCTTTCACGTTCGCAGCCTGCTTGACGGCCTCGAACTGCGCATCGAACAGTTCGTCGGGCACCCCCATCGCGACTTTGCCGAACAGCTGGATGAAGCGTCGGTAGGCGTCGTAGCCGAAACGTGCGTCGCCTGTCTGGCGGATCTCGCCCTGCAATGTCTCGGTATTCAAGCCGAGGTTGAGAATCGTATCCATCATGCCGGGCATCGACATCGCCGAACCACTGCGCACAGACACCAGCAAGGGGTTGTCTGGATCTCCAAAGCCCTTCCCCGTCGCGCGTTCGATGCCCGCCATGTGTTCGCGCACCTGATCCATCATGTCCGCGGGGACATCCTTGCTACCGGAACCGAGGTAATGCAGACACGCCTCGGTGGTGATGACGAAGCCGGGCGGCACGTTGAGACCGATTTGCGTCATCTCACACAGGTTCGCACCCTTGCCACCCAGCAGCTGCTTGTCACTGCCGTCGCCTTCCGTAAACGCGTAGACCCACTTGTGCGCACCTGTTTGCTGACTCACCTTGCCCTTACCTCTCGCATGCAACCCGATCGGGACGTTGGATGAAGCCGGTGCTGTCGTCGACCAATACAGGGTCGGACCGGCGCCCGGCGTAAGCCACAAAGGTTAGCCGATTCTGCAAACGACAAAATTGCGGGCAACGCGTCGTGCGACCGCGAGCGGCGAAGGCGTGCCAATGCGGACTACCGTACGCGACGCGACACTGCGAACATGCTCGCAGTGCCGCGAAGATGGAAGACGCGTGATGTCGACGACGCACTCACGCCGTCGTGTCGGTGACAGACCCTATGGGTCAGACTTCCAGGCGCATGTGCGGGAACAACAGCACATCGCGGATCGACGGCGAATCGGTGAACAGCATCACCAATCGATCGATACCGATACCCTCACCCGCGGTCGGCGGCAGACCATGTTCGAGCGCGCGAATGTAATCGGCGTCGAAATGCATCGCCTCTTCGTCACCCGCTTCTTTCTCTTCGACCTGGCGACGGAAGCGCTCAGCCTGGTCTTCGGGGTCGTTGAGCTCGGAGAAGCCATTGGCGATCTCGCGACCGCCGACATAGAACTCGAAGCGGTCCGTGACGAAAGGATCGTCATCGTTGCGCCGCGCGAGCGGCGATACCTCGGTCGGGTACGCCGTGATGAAGGTCGGGTCCCTGAGCTGGTGCTCGGCGGTGGCATCGAAGATCTCGATCTGCACCTTGCCGAGTCCATACGTGGGCTTGACGTCGATGCCGAGTCGACGCGCGATCGCCGACGCGCGTTCGAGGTCATCGATATCCGCCGCGGCGATATCCGGGTTGTAGTGCAGGATCGCTTCCTTGACGGACATGCGCACGAAGGGCTTGCCGAAGTCGTAGGTATCGCCCTGATACTCGATCGTCGTCGTGCCGAGCAGGTCCGTGGCGATACCGCGCAGCAGCGCCTCGGTGCGGTCCATCAGATCGCGATAATCGACGTACGCCTCGTAGAACTCGATCATCGTGAATTCGGGATTGTGCCGCGTCGACAATCCCTCGTTACGGAAATTGCGGTTGATCTCGAACACCTTCTCGAAGCCGCCGACGACCAGGCGCTTGAGATACAGCTCCGGCGCGATGCGCAGATACAACGGCATGTCGAGCGCATTGTGATGCGTCACGAACGGCTTTGCCGATGCACCTCCCGGGATGACCTGCATCATCGGTGTCTCGACCTCGAGGAAACCGGCGTCGACGAAATAGCGGCGGATGTACTCGATGATGCGCGAACGCATGATGAAGGTGTTGCGTGCCTGCTCGTTGACGATGAGGTCGACGTAGCGCTGGCGGTAACGTTGCTCCTGGTCGGCGAGTCCATGCCACTTCTCCGGCAACGGCCGCAACGCCTTGGTCAACAACACCGCGTTGTCGAGGTAGACGTACAGATCGCCTTTGCCCGACTTGTGCACGGGACCCTCGCCGCCGACGATGTCGCCGAGGTCCCAGCTCTTGATCGACTGCAGCAACGCCTCGGGCAGATTCTTCTTGTCGACGTAGAACTGGATACGCCCGGACATGTCCTGAATGACGATGAACGGCCCACGTTGTGCCATGACGCGACCTGCCACGCAGACACGCTGACTGAGCGACTCGAGCTCCTCTTTGGACTTGTCGCCGAGGCGGTCCTGCAACTCTGCCGCCAGCACATTGCGACGGAAGGCATTGGGGAATGCGTTGCCGTTTTCGCGGATCGTCGCCAGCTTGTCGCGACGTACCGCGATCAATTTGTTCTCGTCTAACTGCTTTTCGCTCATGGCACGTTTGTCTCTGCTCGCCGTGGTACGGCACCTGGCGCGGCATACACCCGCGCCTCGTCACTGTTCATTCCAACCCGCCGCCGCAAGCGCGCCGCATGGCACCGCGCCGGCAGGGAGAATTTCGCACGCAATGTGCTCTGCACAAGCACCTCGGCGGTGTCTGTAACTCCCGTTCAGAGCCCGCTCTTCAGGCTCGCCTCGATGAATTCGTCGAGGTCACCATCGAGTACGGCCTGGGTGTTGCCCGTCTCGATACCGGTGCGCAGGTCCTTGATACGTGACTGATCGAGCACGTACGAACGGATTTGACTGCCCCAACCGATATCCGACTTGCTGTCTTCAAGCGCCTGCTGGTCCGCGTTGCGTTTCTGCATCTCCAGTTCGTAGAGCTTCGCTTTGAGCTGCTTCATCGCCTGGTCTTTGTTCTTGTGCTGCGAGCGATCGTTCTGACACTGCGTCACGATGCCGGTCGGCAGATGCGTGATACGCACCGCGGACTCGGTACGGTTGACGTGCTGGCCACCGGCACCCGAGGCGCGATACACGTCGATACGCAGATCCGCGGGATTGATCTCGATCTCGAACGAATCGTCGATCTCGGGCGAAACGAAAACCGAGCTGAACGAGGTATGACGGCGATTGCCGGAATCGAACGGCGATTTGCGCACGAGGCGGTGCACGCCGGTCTCGGTGCGCAACCAGCCGAATGCGTGGTCACCCTCGAAGCGGATGGTCGCCGACTTGATACCTGCGACTTCACCCGGTGACACCTCCATGAGCTCGGTCTTGAAGTCGTGCTGCTCACCCCAGCGCAGGTACATACGCAGCAGCATCTCGGCCCAGTCCTGCGCCTCCGTACCACCGGAACCGGCCTGGATATCGAGAAACGCATTGGCTTCGTCGGTTTCACCCGAAAACATGCGCCGGAACTCGAGCTCGGCGACGCGCTTGTCGTAGCTGTCGACGTCGTCGGCGATCGAACTCACGGTGTCGGCGTCACCTTCCTCGACGGCGATCTCGAGCAGATCACCTGCATCCGCCAGCCCCGACAGCAGTTCGTCCATGTTGTCGACCACGGCCTCGAGCGAGGCGCGCTCACGGCCCAGCGACTGGGCACGTTCCTGGTCGTTCCAGATGCCCGGGTCCTCGAGTTCGCGCAGGACCTCGGTCAGGCGCTCCTTCTTGCCCTCGTAGTCAAAGATACCCCCTGAGGGACTGCAAACGTCCCCTCAGATCGGCGATTTTGTTGGTGATCGGGTTGATGTCCAGCATGCTGAGCTCCGGCAAACAAGCCGGCTATATTAGCGTATTACCGGCCACCGCCCCAAGCGTGCTGATGTTCGCTCAGGCGCTCGGGAACAGGCCGACGAAGGGCTGACCTTCGCGTGGCGACGCCATCATGTCGGCCACCGTGTCGCGCCAGCCAGCGTAATGCGCGGTCTGTTTATGCGCCTTGGCGGCGTCCTCATCCACATAGGCCTCATAGAGGACGAAATGGGTGGCGTCGTTGGCATCCTGCAGGATGTCGAAGCGGCGATTGCCGGGCTCGGCCGTGGAGCCTTCGTGATTGCGCCGGCACGCTTCGATGAAGGCGGCGACGGCATCCGGTTTGATCCGGACGTGAACCAACGTGACGTGCATGATCTCTCTCCCCGTTTTATGACGTGGTCGGCGGCTCACCCGCGGGCTCGACGGCATATCGGGCGATCCAGGCGGACAGCAGCATGGTCAGCACGACGCTGGCGGCGAACGCATAGATCCCGATCTCGACCTTCGCCTGCGCCAGCGAGCCCAACTTGACCGACACCACGAGCAGCGCGACGACGAATACGTCGAGCATCGACCATTTGCCGTAAACCGACAACCAATGCAGGTGGCGGCGGTGGCGCTCACCATGCGACGGGTCGAAATTCCATACCAGCAGCAACAGCAGCACCTTGACGATCGGAAACACCACGCTGAACAGGCCGACCAGGGCGAACAGTCCCCACTCCGCTTCGCGCGCCAGTTGCTGCAGGGCCGACAACAGGCTGACCGTATTGGAGAAAATGTAGAACTTTTCGAGCGTGAGGATGGGTGCCTGGAGGCCGAACATCAACAATCCGAGCGCACCCAGTAGGGCGAGATTGATCACCACGCCCTGCAATGGACGTCGGAATGCATAACTGTTGGTCAGACTCATCACGGCTCCACGCGCGTCGCTGCGCCGGGTGAAGCTTACGGGAACGTGAGCGGCGGAGCACCGTGA
Organism: Gammaproteobacteria bacterium; assembly: GCA_020445205.1. Taxonomy (GTDB): domain Bacteria; phylum Pseudomonadota; class Gammaproteobacteria; order Chromatiales; family Chromatiaceae; genus Thiosocius. Next base: position 6,083 of record JAGRHA010000446.1, on the reverse strand, counting down.
GGGGTGCACGATTTTCGCCTGCGGCCGGACGCTGGCGGACCGCTGCGTGCGGCAAGAGGCCGCGGCCTATGGATTGACGGCGCTGACGAAGCCGCTGTCGGCGTCGTAGATCACGCGCCGCGACAGACCGTCACCCTGGTAATCGTACGCACACACCTGTCCTTGAAGACTGGCGAGGTATTGCGCGCCCGTCGTCGTTGCCACGGTTGGCGGATTCTGCAGCATCGCCTGCCACACCTCGACGCACGCCTCGGCGCCCGACAGGATTTCGCGGTCGCCCGTGCCGACCGGCCAGCCTCGGGCGTTCGCGTCGACATTGCCGGCACCGAATACGGCGATGTCGCTGCGTGCACCACTGTGCCCGCCGTCCGACCACTGCGCATGGAACGCGGACACCCCGGCCGCAAACCCCGCATAGGCATCATCGACCGCGGCCTGGTGCATACGCGTCTCGCGTTCGATCAGTCGCGGCAACGCCGCGGCTGCAAGAATGCCCAACAGCAGGATCAACACTGCCAGTTCGACAAGGGTGAAACCGGATCGTTTTGTCACGCCGTACTCTCGGATTCGTGTCGTGTGAGGTGGGCCGGAACAGCCCTTTGCAGGCGTCTTCCCGACCCTACGCTGACATCGACACGACACGGCAAAACTTTAGTTTCGATGGCCTGCGCTAGGCGGGAACGCAGACGCCGAAAACACGACCTGCGGCTGTGCGACGCGGCCCACGGCATGACTCGCCGAGAGGCACCATTCGCGGATTGAAACGGCTATTCGTCGTGCAGCCAGACGGGCCAGAAGCCATGCGCTGATCCCGCCGAAAAAGGTTCGCAGACACAGCATCCCGCAACGGCCGCGAGCTCACCGTCGACATACACCAACGGCACCCGGTCACGCAGCCACGGTGGGATGCCGTGCTCCTGCGCGAGTTGTTTGAAATCACGCGTGCCCTGGCGCCCACGCAGCGCGCAACGCAGGCCACTTCGCCGATAGCCGATTTCGATCACGCCATTGCGCCATCGATCGGCATCGATCCCACCCGGTGCCTCGCGGCTCACGATGCGGCCGAGTCCCGGTCCCAGATCCATATCCGCGCCCGCCCACACCCGGCGGCCGGACGGGACCGCGACGGTTGCCGTATCGACCAGCCAGACCTCGCCGCGATAGCGGCGCAGTGCGAAGCCGGCCCAGGCCACGAGCGGCTGGGCATCGTCACGCGCGTGACACAGCTGGTCGAGGGCCTGATGCAGGCGGGCAGCAGGCATGGGCGGCGCGCCGCGGACGTCGAGCCAGTGACGCAGCAGACCTGTGGCACGCGCGTCCGGCAGGCCGCATAGCACCGCGGTACTGAGACGGGTCCCTTCGGCGACCGCTGCCGATGCCAGATCGGTCGCTGCCCGTGCTTCGACGATCTGCGCTGCCTCAGCACACCATTGTGCGCTGCGGGCGAGGCTGCGACTGGCCGCGGGCCAGCGCGCGTGCAGACGCGGCAGTATCTCGTGGCGCAGAAAATTGCGGTCGGCGACAGCGGCATCGTTACTCGGGTCGTCGATCCAGGCGAGCTGCCGCGCGTGCGCCCAGGCGACGAGCTGCGCACGCGGCACCGCCAGCAGCGGGCGCGCCAACCAGCCGTGCCGCCAGTGCCGACACGACGGCATTGCCGACAGACCGTCGACACCCGCACCGCGCAGCAACTGCAGCAAGACGGTCTCGGCCTGATCGTCCTCGTGGTGCGCCGTGAGCAGCATGTCGTCGACACCCATGCCGGCGGCGATGGCGTCATAACGGGCATCTCGAGCCGCAGCCTCCGGGCTCTGACCCCGGCGGGGATGCGCGTCGACCGTGTGTACGACGAGCGGGACCCCGAGCGCAGCACAGCGTGCGCGACAGTGCGCGGCCCATGATGCCGATCCTGGTTGCAGCCCATGATCCACGTGCACTGCCGCGAGTGTCGCCGGCAGGCGATCGCGTACACTGGCCAGCAGATGCAGCAGCACCGTCGAATCGATGCCGCCGCTGTAGGCGATCCAGTAGCGGTTCGGTTGCGGGAGGTCGCGCACGAACGCGTCGACAAGTCGATCGGGATCGAGGTCAGACGCTGCTGACGGTCGGCTCATGGCTCAAGATGCGCGCGGTTGAGACGTGGTGTAGCCATGCGTTTGGCCGGCACGATGCAGGCAGAGATCGCGGGCTTGTCGGCCGCCACACGGCGCTGGCGGACCAAACGCGACGCGCAGCGTTCAGCGGTTGACCACACCGTACGACATCAGGCGCTCGTATCGCTGTTCGAGCAGGCGATCGAGACTCACCGCACTGACGGCGTCGATCGCCTTCAGCAGGTTCGATTTGAGATTGCGTGCCACGGCATCGGGATCACGGTGCGCACCACCGAGCGGTTCGGCGACGATGCCGTCAATCAGCCCGTGTTGTTTCAGGTGCTCCGAGGTGATGGCCATGGCTTCGGCCGCGAGCGGTGCTTTCTCTGCGTCCTTCCACAGGATCGACGCGCAGCCCTCGGGTGATATCACCGAGTACGTACTGAACTGCAGCATCAACAGGCGATCGGCGACACCGATCGCCAGGGCACCACCGGAACCGCCCTCACCGATCACCGTCGCGATGATCGGCGTGCGCAATCCGGCCATCTCGAACAGGTTACGCGCGATCGCTTCGCTCTGACCGCGTTCCTCGGCACCGACGCCCGGGTACGCGCCCGGTGTATCGATGAAGGTGAGCACGGGCAGGCCGAAGCGCTCGGCCAGTCGCATCAGGCGCAATGCCTTGCGGTAGCCTTCGGGCCGCGGCATACCGAAATTGCGGTGGATCTTCTCTTTCGTGTCGCGCCCCTTCTGATGCCCGATCAACACCACGGGACGACCGTCGATGCGACCGAGGCCACCGACGATGGCCTTGTCATCCGCGTAGGCCCGATCGCCGTGCAGTTCCTCGAAGCCGTCGATGATCCGCGCCACGTAATCGAGCGTGTACGGTCGCAGCGGATGGCGGGCGAGCTGCGAGATCTGCCACGGCGAGAGATTCGAGAAGATCGATTCGGTCAGCGACCGGCTCTTGCCTTCGAGACGCTCGATTTCCTCCTGGATATTGATCTCGTTGTCGTTGCCGACCAGGCGTAGCTCCTCGATCTTGGCCTGAAGCTCGGCGATCGGCTGCTCGAATTCGAGAAAATCAAGGTTCATGGTTGGTGTTCAGGGACACAGAAAGAGATGGCAATGATAACCCATTAGGGCGATGCGGCCGGCAGATTCGGCACTATCCAGACTGCGCATAGTCGACCGCCCTGCCATCGGCGTCGGCAGCCGGCCGCCGCAGCCGGAACGTCAGCGCATCGGCACCGAACAGGCGCTGCACCTGGCGTACGAAAGTATCGTTCGGCCGGATCCGCCAGGCGTCGCCGAACTGCAGCAGCACCTCGGCATCCGTGCGCTGGTAGCGCACGCGCACGCCGCAGCTGCCGCCGGCAACCGGCTCGAACAACGCCTTCAGCGTTTTTATCGCATCGACGGTCGTCATCGCGCGCTGTCGCAACCAGTCTTCGCGCAGCAGCAGTTCGACACCACGTGCCCAGTCGCCGCGCACGTCTTCCATCCCGCGCACCTGTTCGGCACGGATGCTGAGACCGCCACGGTATTCGTCGTGCACCAGGTTGCCTTCGACGACCAGCACGCGGTCGCTGACAATCTCGCTGCGGAAACGCTCATAGGTCTCGCCGAACAACGCCGCTTCGATGCGGCCGGTCTTGTCGTCGAGCAGCACCGAGGCCATGGTCCCGCGCTGCGTGTTGCGCCGGTTCACGGCGACCACCATGCCGGCGACCGTGACCTTCTTGCCACCTCGTCGCCCGCGCCCCTCGCGAACGTCATCGAGACTCAGGCGTGCGATGCGTGAACTGACCACGCACTTGATGTCGACCTCATAGAAGTCGATCGGGTGCCCGGTCAGGAACAGGCCGAGGGTCTCTTTCTCGCCCGCGAGCCGCTGTTCGTCGTCCCATTCCTCGACCGGGTCCGGCACGACACCGGCCGCGGGCGCGACGGGCTCGGGGGCTGCCATGCCGAACATATCGTCCTGCCCCGTGGCCTGGAGCTCGGCGTGTTGTTCGGCCATCTTCAGCGCCAACGGCAACTGGATCATCAGGGTCGCGCGATTGGCGCCGATGCGATCGAGCGCACCGGCACGGATCAGCGACTCGAGCACCCGCCGATTGGCCTTCTTGAGGTCGATACGACGACAGAAATCGAACAGGTCACTGAATGCGCCACCGCTCTGGCGCGATTCGACGATACCTTCGATGGCGCCTTCGCCGACGCCCTTGATGGCGCCGAGACCATAGACCACGGTGTCATCACCATCGATGGTGAACATATACGAAGAGCGGTTCACGTCGGGCGGCTCGACCTTGAGCTTCATCGCCCGACACTCTTCGATGAAGGTCACCACCTTGTCGGTGTTGTCCATGTCCGACGACAGCACGGCGGCCATGAATGCCGCGGGAAAATGCGCCTTGAGCCACAGCGTCTGGTACGACACCAGCGCGTAGGCCGCCGAATGCGACTTGTTGAAGCCGTAGCCGGCGAACTTTTCCATGAGATCGAAGATGTAGGTCGCCGTACCCTCGTCGACACCGCGCGCGACGGCGCCGGTGCGGAAGATCTCGCCCTGCTTGGCCATCTCTTCGGGCTTTTTCTTGCCCATGGCACGACGCAGCAGGTCGGCACCGCCGAGCGTGTAACTCGCCAGCACCTGCGCGATCTGCATGACCTGCTCCTGGTACAGGATCACGCCATAGGTGGACGCGAGGATCGGTTCCAGGTCGGGGTGTGGATAGACCACCTCCTGGATGCCGTGCTTGCGTGCGATGAAATCGTCGACCATGCCGGATTGCAACGGACCCGGGCGAAACAACGCCACCAACGCCGTGATGTCGTCGAAACAGTCGGGCTGCAGTTTGCTGATCAGCTGCTTCATGCCCGCGGATTCGAGCTGGAACACGGCCGTCGTCTCGGCACTCTTCAACAGCGTGAAGGCGGCCGTATCATCGACCGGGATCGCCGAGATATCGATCGCTGCCTCACCAAGCTTGGTACGCTCGGCGTTCACGGTCTTGAGGGCCCAGTCGATGATCGTGAGCGTGCGCAGACCAAGGAAGTCGAACTTCACCAGCCCTGCCTGTTCGACATCATCCTTGTCGTATTGCGTCACCAGGTTGGTGCCGTCGGCTTCGCAGTACAGCGGGCTAAAATCGGTGAGCTTGCCGGGTGCGATGACGACCCCACCCGCATGCTTGCCGGCATTGCGCGCCAGGCCTTCGAGCTGACGCGCCATATCGATCAGCTGCGTGACCTCTTCGTCCGAGGCATAAGCCTGCTTGAGGTCGTCACTCTCGGCCAGCGCCTTGTCCAGCGTCATACCGATCTCGAACGGCACCATCTTGGCGACGCGATCGGTGAAGCCGTAGGAATGCCCGAGCACGCGACCAACGTCACGCACCACAGCCTTCGCGGCCATCGATCCGTAGGTGATGATCTGTGATACCGAATCGCGTCCATACTTGCGCGCGACGTAGTCGATCACGCGGTCGCGCTTGTCCATGCAGAAGTCGACGTCGAAGTCGGGCATGGACACACGCTCGGGGTTGAGGAAGCGCTCGAACAGCAGATCATGTTCGAGCGGGTCGAGATCGGTGATCTTCAGCGCGTAGGCGACCAGCGACCCGGCGCCGGAACCGCGCCCGGGCCCAACAGGGACATCGTTGTCCTTGGCCCATTGGATGAAGTCGGCGACGATCAGAAAGTAACCGGGGAAACCCATGTTGATGATCACGTCGAGTTCGATCTCGAGGCGCTCGTCGTAGGGCTTGCGGCGATCGCTAAAGTCGTCGGCCGCGGGATCGAGAATGCGCTGCAGGCGCCATTCGAGCCCCTTGCGTGACTCGGCGCGGAAGAACTCGTCGATCGTCATGCCGTCCGGAATCGGAAAATCCGGGAGGAAGTTCTTGCCGAGCGTGATCTCGAGATTGCAGCGCTTGGCGATCTCGACGCTGTTCGCGAGCGCCTCCGGCAGATCGG